>CAWESJ010000236.1:0-12806 GCA_963811015.1 uncultured Alphaproteobacteria bacterium
CACGGGGGTGGATGGCGCGGCGGATATTGGCGCGGCGGGCGCTGGTACGGCAGCGGCTGGGGCGGTCCTTTCGCGGCGGGCGTCGTCGGCGGCTTGGCGGTCGGCGCGATCGCCGCCTCAGCCTATCCCTATTATGGCCCCGGCTATGGCGGATGCGTCGTGCAAAATCAGCCGGCCTATGACGCCTGGGGCAATTTCGTTGGATACCAAGCCGTTCAGGCCTGCTATTAGAGCCTGTTGCGAAAAACCTGATCGCGCTTTTCGACATTTAAGACATCGGATATATCCGATGTCTCATAAGCACATGCTCCAAGTCTTTAATTTTGAGCGATTCCTTTTCGATCGCAATTCCTTTTCGATCGGACGAGTCCATCCGATCGAAAAGCGCATTAACGTTTCGTAAACCTCATTTTGCGAAAAGCCCCGTCAGCGCTGCGGGACTTTTATTTTTTCTAAATTTTTTTTGCGGGCGCGCAACTTTTTCCCCGCACCGAGCGTTACGGTTTGTGTATTGCCGCACAGCACCAGGTCGATTTTCGGGGATTATGGCCTCGACCGCTGGGGAAAGTGCCGAGCGGAAGGAGCAATGGTTATGATTAAGTCGCGCAAATCTGTCCAAATTCAGGCCCTGAAGGTCACCATGGCGGGAATCGCCGTTTCTTGCCTGGGCGCGGCGGTCTTCGCGGCGCCGCTGACGATCACGCCAAAAAGCAAAATCTTCGACAATGGCGGCCAAACGGTCGAGCATAGGTCCGCCTATTCCTTCGGCCCCTTGGCGACCGGTCCGGCGCTGCAGCTTGGCCGCGCGGGCAAGGGCGAGGACGAGGATTGCGTCAAGGTGACCCGCGTCGTCGGACCGGACGGCCGGATCTATGTCACCCGTGGCTTGGTTTGCCAGGATTAGGCCGCGTCGCTGCGGCGACGCCAAATCGCCTGTCGCCGCTGGGATTATTGCTGCTCGGACATGGCGGCTGACTGCCTCGCATTGACGCCCGCAGGCCTTTATTGCGCCGCGGGCGATTTCCATGTCGACCCGCTGCGGCCCGTCCCCCGCGCCCTTATAACCCACGCCCATTCCGATCACGCCAGAGCCGGCCATGGCCAGGTTCTCGCCACCCGCGAGACGCTCGCGCTCATGGCGCTGCGCTATGGCCCTGGCTTCGCCGGCGGCGCGCAAATCGCGGCCTATGGCGAAACGCTGAGGCTCGGAGAGGTCGAAGTCAGCTTCCATCCGGCCGGTCATATCCTGGGCTCGGCCCAGATCCGGCTCAGTCATAGAGGCCGAACGATCGTCGCTTCGGGCGACTATAAGCGCGAGGCCGATCCGACCTGCGCGGCTTTCGAACCTGTCCGCTGCGACGCTTTCATCAGCGAGGCGACCTTCGGCCTGCCCGTCTTCCGGCATCCGCCCGCAAGCGGCGAAATCTGCAAGCTTCTCGCATCTTTGGCGATTTTCCCGGAGCGGACGCATCTCGTCGGCGCCTATGCGCTCGGGAAGGCCCAGCGCGTCATGGCCTTGCTCCGGGCGGCGGGCTATGACCGGCCGATCTATATTCATGGCGCGATGGAGAAGATCACCGAGCTTTATGCAAGCGAGGGCGTCGGCCTGGGCGATATCCGCCTCGCCGCCTCCGCCGGGCGCGCCGATCTCGCTGGCGAGACCGTGATTTGCCCGCCGGGCTCCTTGCAGGATTTCTGGTCGCGCAAATTCAACGATCCGGTCACGGCCTTGGCGTCCGGTTGGATGCGCGTTCGCGCGCGGGCGCGCCAGCGCGGCGTCGCGCTTCCGCTCGTCATTTCCGATCACGCCGATTGGGATGGGCTTTGCGCCACGATCCGCGAGACCGGTTGCGAGACGCTTCTCATCACCCATGGCGAGGCCGACGCTTTGGCGCATTGGGCGCGGGGCCAAGGGATTGAAGCGCAGCCTCTGCATCTCGCCTTTGAAGGCGAGGAGGCGGAGCCCGCGCCCGACGCGGAGAGCCCGGCGTGAACCGCTTCGCGCGGCTTCTCGACCGGCTCGGCTTCGAGCCGTCCCGCGCCAATAAGCTGCGCCTGATGACCGATTTTTTCCGCGCCGCGCCCGATCCCGAGCGCGGCTATGCGCTTGCCGCCCTCGCCGGCGCGCTCTCGTTCAAACATGCGAAGCCGGGGCTTATTCGCGCCCTTATCGCCGAACGCGTCGATCCGGTCCTGTTCGCGCTTTCCTATGATTATGTCGGCGATCTCTCGGAGACCGTCGCCCTGCTTTGGCCTACCCCGGCCCCGAGCGAAGCCGAGGCTGAGCCTGGCGACAATGGCGCGCCGCCGTCGCTTTCCGAGGTCGTCGAAACGCTCGCGGCGACGGGCAAGGCGGATTTGCCGGGCAGACTCGCGGCCTGGCTCGACGGGCTCGACGAGACCGGGCGATGGGCGCTTTTGAAGCTCATCACCGGCGCGCTCAGGATCGGCGTTTCGGCGAGGCTCGCCAAGGCCGCCGCCGCGGCTCTGGGCGGCGAGCCGGCCGACGCCGTCGAAGAAATTTGGCACGGTTTGAGGCCGCCCTATCTCGAGCTTTTCGCCTGGCTCGAGAAGCGCGGCGGAAAGCCGGCGGCCGCCGATCCCGCGCCCTTTCATCCGCCCATGCTCGCCCACGCCATCGAGGCGAAGGATTTCGACGCGCTCGATCCGGCCGCGTTTCGCGCCGAATGGAAATGGGACGGAATAAGGGTCCAGGCCGTCGCGGGGCGGGACCCCAAGGGCCGCAAGGCGATCGGGCTCTATTCGCGCAGCGGCGAAGACATATCGGCGGCCTTTCCCGATCTCATCGAAAGCCTCGCCGAGATCCCCGCCGCCGCCTTCGCCCTGGACGGCGAGCTGTTGATTCTGCGCGCCGGCCGGGTCGCGCCCTTTTCCGTCCTGCAGCAGAGGCTCAATCGCAAGACGGTCTCGGCCAGGCTGCTCGCCGATTTTCCGGCCCATATCCGCGCCTATGATCTGCTTCGCCGCGACGGGGAGGACCTGCGCGCCCTGCCCTTCGTCGAACGGCGGCGCCGGCTGGAAGCCTTCCTCGCGGCCGGCGAGGGACGCCGGCTCGATCTCTCGCCGCTCGTGGCCTTTGCGTCATGGCCCGAACTCGCAGCCGCCCGCGACGATCCACGCGGCTTCGGCGCCGAGGCCGACGCCGAGGCGATCGAGGGGCTCATGCTGAAGCGCGCGGCCTCGATCTATGCGCCCGGCCGGCCGAAAGGCCTCTGGTACAAATGGAAGCGCGATCCGTTTACGGTGGACGCCGTGCTCATGTATGCGCAGCGCGGCCATGGCAAGCGCTCATCCTTCTATTCCGATTACACGTTCGGGGTCTGGCGCGAAGGCGCGGGAAGCCGCCAGCTGGTCCCGGTCGGCAAGGCCTATTTCGGCTTCACCGACGTCGAGCTTGCGCGGCTCGACCGATTCGTGCGCGATCATACGGTCAATCGGTTCGGGCCGGTGCGCGAGATCGGCCATGGCGAGACCGAAGGGCTTGTGCTCGAAATCGCGTTCGAGGGACTGAACCGGTCGAGCCGCCACAAATCCGGGGTCGCGATGCGCTTTCCGAGAATCGCGCGCATTCGCTGGGACAAGCTGGCCGCCGAGGCCGATTGGATCGAGGCCTTGGAAGCCCTCCTGCCTCCGGCGTGAGCCGACGGCCGGCGGCCTCTTTTGGGGGGCTTTTTGGCGTAGGAATTGCTTAGCTTCCGCGTGACCGCGGGCATGACAGCAGCGGCCTCGCTTGCAAATGGCGCAAATCGCCGTAAGAGACAAAGCGGTCGCGCGCGTCATGGAAATCAAGCGGTTGGTTTAGGCCGCGAAGGTCTGGCGCTCATGCCGCGCTCAAGGCGGCGGCGTGAGAGCGGGACCCGGCCGCAAATGAAGGCCATGCGGTGCCCAAACCCGACGTCGAGGATTATCTGGATCTTTTCAGCCGCTACGGGAAGGACTTCGGCGCGGCCTATCTCGAGCCTGAAGACGAGCGCTTCCGCTTTCTGTTCGACCAGCTTTGCCGCTTGCTGGCCCAGCCATCGCCCTTTAACCTGACCTTGCCTGAACCTTTCCGCACCACGGCGCATCGCTATCTGGCCGGCGACGAGGCCACGGTCGCCCATATGCGCATCGTCGAGAACCGCCATTTCATGCTGAGCGATCTTTACGACTATTTGCGGCTTCGCCAAAGGCAGGGCGGCGCGGCCTGAGCCATTGCAACAGGATTCGTCGGCGGCAAAAGCTTCGCCCTAAGGTTGCCTTATTTGAGTCGCTCTTTTCTTCTGTTATGCAAGGCTCAGGTTGGTCTGCATGGCGCATGTTTGAAAACGCGAGCGATTCCCTCTTCGATCGGCTTCAGACCCCGTCCGATCGGGAACCGCTCCGGACCAGAGACGGAAGGAGAGCTTCCGAGCGCAAAACGGCGACGCGCCGTTGGCGGTTCGGCGGCGGTTGAGCTGTGGTTGAAGTCAGGTCTGCGGCCCGCGCAGGGCGTCGTCGGCGCGCGCCGCGATTTTTATTCATGCCGCGGTTGTTTAGCCCGCATCGCGCCCCGATCGGCCAAAATAGGCCGCACTAGCGTCCGCAAGGCGGAACGCTCATGGCAAGTCCCGTGCGCGCTCGATTACGAAGTTAGGACAACTCATGCCAATGATCGCTTTGGTCGATGACGACCGCAACATCCTCGCTTCTGTATCGATCGCGCTCGAAGGAGAAGGCTATCGGGTTCAGACCTACACCGATGGATCGACCGCCCTCGACGGGCTGAAGACCGATCCGCCCGATCTCGCGATCCTCGATATTAAAATGCCGCGGATGGACGGCATGGAATTGCTCCGCCGGCTGCGGCAAAGATCCGATTTGCCGGTCATTTTCCTGACGTCCAAGGACGAGGAGATCGATG
The DNA here is from genome assembly GCA_963811015.1 of uncultured Alphaproteobacteria bacterium. Classification (GTDB taxonomy): domain Bacteria; phylum Pseudomonadota; class Alphaproteobacteria; order Rhizobiales; family Beijerinckiaceae; genus Methylocapsa. Next base: position 4,904 of record CAWESJ010000236.1, read on the forward strand.
AATTGTTCGGGCTCAAGATGGGCGCCGACGATTTCATCCGCAAGCCCTTCTCGCAGCGGCTTCTGGTCGAGCGCGTCAAGGCCATTTTGCGGCGCGCCAACCCCAAGGACGCCGCGGCGCAAAAAGAATCGGACGCCAAGATCCTTGAGCGCGGCAATTTGAAAATGGATCCCGAGCGCCATGCTTGCAATTGGAAAAATGATCCGGTTACGCTTACGGTTACTGAATTCTTGATTCTGCAGGCGCTGGCGACGCGGCCGGGGGTGGTCAAGAGCCGCAACGCGCTGATGGACGCGGCCTATGATGATCAGGTATATGTGGACGATCGCACGATCGACAGCCATATCAAACGCCTACGCAAGAAATTCAAGGCGGTAGACGAAGAATTCGAGATGATCGAGACTTTGTACGGCGTCGGGTATCGTTTCAAGGAGTAAGACTTCCGCCGCAACGGGGGATTGCGAATCAATGACTTTTGAAGCGCGGGAAGCACTGAGCTTCGAGCGGCCGCTCGACGCGGCCCGACGGGCCAAGCGCATTCGCAAAGGCCTGGCGGTTCGGGCGCGGAGCCTGGCGCGGACGCTGAGCTCGAGGTTCTCCTCCTCGCTGACGCGCCGCATCGTGGTCTTGAACCTCGGCGGACTCGTCGCACTCCTCATAGGATTTCTCTATCTCAACCAATTCCGCGAAGGCCTGATCGAGGCCAGGGTGCAAAGCCTCCAGACCCAAGGCGAGATCATCGCCGCGGCGATTGCAGCCTCGGCGACGGTTGAAACCGATTCGATCGTCATCGATCCCGAGAAGCTCGCCCGACTCGCGCCGGGGGAGAGCTACGGCCTCGCCGACGAAGCCTCGACCTCGCTTGAATTCTCGATCAATCCGGAGCGCGTCGGGCCGGTGCTGCACCAGCTCGTCTCGCCGACGCGCACGCGCGCCCGCATCTATGACCGCGACGGCTATCTGCTGCTCGATTCGCGCTCACTCTCGAGCCGGTCCAACATCCTGCGCAATGAGCTTGCGCCGGTTTCGTCGGACCGGGCCGAGAGCCGCCTCGACCGCATGTGGCGCGCGCTGAAAGGGCTCGTCTGGCGGGCTGAGCCCGCCATCAACGAGGACAATGGCGCCGACAACGGCAAAATCTACCCTGAAGTGGTGCGCGCCCTCTCCGGCGGCGGGCTGTCGATCGTCCGCGTGAACGCAAATGGCGACACCATCGTTTCTGTGGCCGCGCCGGTCCGGCGTTTTCGCGTCGTGCGCGGGGCGGTTCTCCTTTCCACGCAGAGCGGCGAAATCGACAAGATCATCGCGTCGGAGCGCTGGGTCATCGTTCGGGTCTTCCTGGTTTCCGCCGCGATCATGTTCCTGATTTCCCTGTTTACGGCGGGAACCATAGCCGAGCCGATACGCCATCTCGCGGCCGCAGCGGAACGGGTCCGGCGCGGCACGAAATTGCGTCGCGAAATTCCTGATTTCACCAATCGGTCCGATGAGATCGGCCATTTGTCCGGGGCCCTGCGGGACATGACCAAGGCGCTTTACGACCGCATCGAGGCGATCGAAAGCTTCGCCGCCGACGTCGCCCATGAGCTGAAGAATCCGCTGACCTCGCTGCGCAGCGCGGTCGAGACCTTGCCGATCGCCCGCAAGCAGGAATCGCGGCAGCGCCTCATGGCGATCATCGCGCATGACGTGCGCCGCCTCGACCGGCTGATCAGCGACATCTCCGATGCGTCCCGGCTCGACGCGGAGCTCGCCCGCGCCGACATGGAGCTGGTCGATCTTGAGCTTCTGCTGGCGGCGGTCGTCTCCATGGCGAATCAGGTGGGCGCCGAGCCAGGCGTCCGGGTCAGCCTCATGATCGCGCGGGGCGCCTCCGAGGACAGAAGCGCGGCGTCCTTCCGGATTCTCGGGCATGATTCCCGCCTCGGCCAGGTTTTCAACAATCTTATCGACAATGCGAGATCATTTTCCGCCGAGGCGGGAAGCGTCCGCGTGGTCCTGCGTCTGGCCAAGGACGTCGCGGCGGACGGGAAATGGCGGGAGGGCTTTGAAATTCTCGTCGACGACGACGGCCCCGGCATTCCGGCCGATGCTTTCGAACGCATCTTCGAACGTTTCTACACCGACCGGCCGTCGCAGGGCTTCGGCCAGAATTCGGGCCTCGGGCTCTCGATCTCGCGCCAGATCATCGAGGCCCATGGCGGCCGCATTTCGGCCTACAACCGAATCGGACCGGCGGATCCAAATGGAGAGCAGATTGTCCTCGGCGCCCGCCTTTCGATGTGGCTGCCCAAGGCGTGACAAGCCTTGAGCCTGTCCGCCAGGGCCAATGAGGAGCCGCGCCCAGGCGCGGGGCCGCGCGACGAGTCGCAGGGGCTTGGATATATCCATGCGAGCGCCGTCGCGATCAAGGAGGCGGGCGTCCTGATCAGGGGGCCGTCCGGCGCGGGCAAGAGCCGTCTGGCCCTCGCTTTGATCGCCGCGGCGGAGACAGCGGGCCTGTTCTCCAGGCTCATCGGCGACGATCGGATTGGCCTTGAACGCCGCGGCGGCCGGCTCATCGCTCGCGCCCATCCGCAGATCCTCGGCCGGATCGAGCGACGCGGCCAGGGAATTTTGGAAATCCCCTTCCTGCCGGCGGCGGTCGTGCGGCTGGCGATTGATCTCGAGCCCCTGGGCGAGCTCCCGTCGCGCTATCCAGAGCCCGGCTCCGAACGCCTGGAGTTGGCCGGCGTCGCCGTGCGGCTTCTGCGCTTGCCCCAGAACGCCCCGACATCCAATTCGGCTCTGACAGTGTTGCAAGTTTTCAACTTGCGCTGGGAATCATTGTAGATTCGCGAACGAAACCTGGACGATCCGATCGCCCTGCGTCATTTCTCTTGCCAAGTTCGCCGCGACGCACCAAATGGCCAAGCAGGCCTTTTTGCAAAAGGCCAAACCGATTTAAAGCCCGGGCGGACGCCGCGCGCGTCTTGGGGCCGAACCTTACGCAGGACCGTTCCGCAACTGGGCCTTGTTCCAAACATGCGTGGTTCCTTCCATGACAAATTGGCTCATTTCGGCGCCGATCCCGCAGGGAGGTCCCGCATGAACGGGCGCGTCCGATGATTGGATTGGTCCTCGTCACCCATGGCCATCTCGCGACCGCGTTCCGCGCCGCGCTCGAACATGTGGTCGGCCCGCAAAAACAGATCGCCACGGTTTCGATCGGGCCGGACGACGATATAGAGCAGCGGCGCAAGGACATAGTCGCCGCCGTGAGCGAGGTGGACAGCGGGGCCGGCGTCGCGGTGCTGACCGACATGTTTGGCGGAACCCCGTCCAATCTCGCGATCTCGGTCATGAACGACGCGCATGTCGAGGTCGTCGCCGGCATTAATCTGCCGATGTTGATCAAGCTCGCGTCGGTGCGCGACACTTGCGGGCTTGAACAGGCGGTGATCCAGGCGCAGGAGGCCGGCCGAAAATATATCTATGTCGCAAGCCGGGTCTTGAGCGGAAAATGACCGATAATGAAGCCGACGAAGCCAGGGACGAGCCCTGTCCGGAGGTCGAGGCGCCGGCAGGCGCGCTTGTGGCCGAGCTTCGAATCGTCAATCGCAAAGGCCTTCATGCGCGCGCCACGGTGAAGCTCGTCCAGTGCATCGACGCATTTGACGCCAGCGTCACGATCGGCCGCTGCGGCGAGACGGTCGGCGGCGGATCCATCATGGGCATTTTGACTCTCGGCGCGGGCCCGGGAATGATGATCACCGTCACCGCGACCGGCGCCGAGGCCGCCGAGGCCCTCAGGGCGATCGAGGCGCTCGTTGCAAACCGCTTCGGGGAAGACGAATAGGCGCGACGCCCGCGCGCGCCACGCCCTGCTTCGGACAATCGCAGAAACGGCCGCGCTCATGATTGGGAGCGACTCGATCCGAATCAGCGCGAACGCGCCGCTTTTCTCGCCTCCCGGGGATTTCTTGCTATGCTGGCTTTCCGGAGTTCGAAACCTGGCCTTGGAACGTGCGCCGCGGCAAAACGCGCCTGAGTTACTTTTACCTGCCGCTCGTCTGCGGCTTTCTGGCGCTTGCCGTGCTGGTGCGCCAAGCCGATCCATTTTTCGTCCAGGCGCTGCGGCTGATCGCCTTCGATTCCTATCAGCGGCTGGCGCCGGAACCCTATGATCCGAACCTGCCGGTCCGCATCGTCGATATAGATCCCGAATCGATCGCGCGGTTTGGACAATGGCCTTGGCCGCGAACGATCCTGCGCGACCTTCTCGCCAAACTTGTCGAGCAGAACGTAGCGGCGGTCGTCTTCAACGTCCTTTTCGGAGAACCGGACCGCACTTCCCTTGAGGAAGTCTTGAAGCGGTTGCCGCCGGAACAGGCGAGCCGCCTGCCCGCGCTTGCCGACGCGCCCACCAATGACGAGCTGTTCGCAGCCGAGCTCGCCGCAGCCCCCAGCGTGCTGCCGATCATCTTGACGGACCAATCAAGCCCATCGCCCTTCCCCGTGAAAGCCGGCTTTGTTTTCGCGGGCGACGATCCGAAACCTTTCCTGCGGCCCTTTCCCGGCGCCGAAAACAATTTGGCCCTGTTCGACGCCGCCGCGAAGGGCGTCGGCTCGACCAATCTCTTTCCAAACCGCGACGGGATCGTGCGGCGGATGCCGTTGTTTGTCCGCTTGGGCGATCAGATCGTTCCCTCCCTCGCGGCCGAGGCGTTGCGGGTGGCGCAAGGCGCCTCCACCTATGTTCTCAAATCGTCGAATGCGAGCGGCGAGACGGCGTTTGGGCAGAGGACCGGGCTGAACCACGTGCGCATCGGCAAGATTGAAATCGCCACCGACGCCGAAGGCGCGCTCACGCTCAGATTTCGCCAAAGCAACCCGGCCGCCTTCATCCCGGCCTGGAAACTCATCGCCGGCATGGTCGATGAAAGCCAGATCGCGGGCAAGATCATACTCGTCGGCTCCAGCACACCGGGCCTGCTCGATCAGCTCGCGACGCCTCTCGATGAGGCGCTGCCCGGAGTCGAGATCCAAGCCCAGGTGCTCGAGCACATCCTCGGCGGGCGACGCCTTACGCGGCCCGACTACGCCTTGGCGATCGAGGAGCTCGTCATCGTCTTGCTCGGATTGCTGATGGCGCTCGCCAAATCGCGTCTTTCGCCGGGACATGCCGCGGGCCTCGGCGTTGTTCTGCTCGCCGCCCTCAATATCGGCGGATGGATCTCATTTCGCTATTGGAACCTGCTGTTCGATCCATTCTATCCGTCGCTCGCCCTGCTGTTCCTCACCGCCGGCGTGACCTTCTACATCTATCGCCAGGCCGAGACCCAACGCAGCGAGATCCGCAACGCGTTCGGCCGTTATCTCGCCCCCGCCGTCGTCGAAGAAATCATCGCGAGCCCGCATAAGCTCGTTCTCGGCGGCGAACAACGCGAGCTTACCTTGATGTTTTGCGACGTGCGCAATTTCGCCTCGATCGCGGAGCGGCTCACCGCCAATGAACTCACATCCTTCATCCAGGAGCTGCTCACGCCTCTGAGCGACATCGTTCTGCGCGAACGCGGCACGATCGACAAATATATGGGCGACGCCATCATGGCGTTCTGGAACGCGCCGCTCGATGTGAGCGACCATCCGCAGCGGGCCTGCCGCGCCGCCGTCGAGATGATCTCGAAAATGGCCGAGCTGAACCGCCGCTGGCGGGAGCAGGCCCGCCTCGCCGGCCGGCCGTTCGAGGACATCCGGATCGGAATCGGCGTCAACACAGGCGAATGCTGCGTCGGCAATCTCGGCAGCAAGCAGCGCTTCGACTATTCGGCGATCGGCGACGAGGTCAATGTGACGTCGCGTCTCGAAGGCCTGACCAAGCTCTATGGGATTCCCGCCGTGATCGGGGAGCGCACGGTTAAACAATGCCCGGGCCTCGCCGCGCTTGAGCTCGACCTCATCCAGGTGAAGGGCCGGGAGCGTCCGATCCGCATTTTCACGCTTGCCGAGCTTTTGGATGGCGGCGCTGACGCGATAGCTTTGCTGCGGCCGCTGCATGAGGAGTTCCTGCGGGCCTATCGCGCGCAAAAATGGGACGAAGCCGAAGCGCTGGCCGGACATTGCCGCAGCCTCGGCTGCGAAGCGCTCGAGAGCTACTACGCCGCCTTCGCCGCGCGCATCCCCGCCCTGCGCCGCGCGGCGCTCGATTGCAATTGGAACGGCGCCTTTGCGATGACTATGAAGTGACAAAAGACAATCATCGCGTTTAGAGCCTGACGCCGTAGCGTCGCTCGCAATCGGCCGGTCCAGCACAGGCGGCCCAGGCTTCGTTTGTTGCGATTATGCCACAAGCGGCGAGATTATCGCGTCATCCCGCAATGTCGCATGGCGTCGGCTTGACGCGATGGCCGCTTTCCGATGCCATTGCGGCTCAGCTGGTCCGAGATGAGCGGCGCAAAATTCGGCAAGCATGCGGCGTCGGATCCCCATGCCTCGTTGGCTTCGGCGCGCGACGCGGCTGAGCGCTGTAGTGACGGATGGTGGGTGATGTTTGGACGGCCTTCTCTACATCGCGCCGCGGCCATAGCCGGAACAATGGCGCTCCTGGGCGGCGGCGGCGTTTCGAAGTCCGGCGCGCGCGCCCAGACCGCCTTCGAGCCATTGGGCGAAAGCGCGCTGTTTCAGGCGATGCTGAGCCGACCGACCGATCTCGACGCAACGCTCCGCTACGCCGCCAGCACCGCGCGGGCCAATGACGTCGAGGCTTCGATCGGCGCCCTGGAGCGGGTCCTTTTCTTCAACCCGAACCTGTCGCGCGCGCGCTTCGAGCTGGGGGGGCTGTATTTTCGCCTCGGCTCCTATGAAATGGCGCGAGGCTATTTTCAAGCCGTCCAGGCTTCGTCCGACGCGCCCGAGGACATGAAGCAACGCGCGCAGGAGTTTCTCGACGCGATCGACAAAAAGCTGCAGCCGGATCAAGTCAGCGGCTTCGCCCAAACCGGGCTCCGCTATCAATCGAACGCCAGTCTCGGCCCGAGCCCGCAATCGCTCCTTGGCGCCACGCGCCCGGTCAACAGTCAATTTTTCGCCAAGCCCGACTGGAACTGGTTTGGCGTTGTTGGGCTGAGCTATGTTCACGACTTCGGCAATCAGAACGGCGACGTGTTCGAAGCAAATCTTCTCGCCTATGACGCGCAGCAGTTCAGGGCGACGGAAGTCGACGCCGGATTTGTCGACATTCGCCTGGGGCCGCGCTTTGGCGTGTTGCAAGAGGTCTTGAAAGGCGCCTCGATCAAGCCCTATGCTGTGGCGACGGGCGCCTTGCTCGCCGACGCGCCTTATCTCGGCAGCGCCGGAGGCGGCCTGACGATGCATCTGAACCTGGCCGATGTCGGCTTCGACCCGTTTGTCGAGGTCCGGCAGTCCGGCTATCATGATTCCAGCCTTTATCCTTTGGCCTCGGGACTTGACGGCGCGCTCATCAGCGTCGGCCTCCCCGCCGCCGGCCAGATCGTCGAAGGCCTCCAATGGCGATCGAGATTCGCCTTCAACCACAGCGACACTGCTTTCGCCTGGTACAGCTTCGATCGCTACGCCCTGGACGTCTCCTTTCCGGCCAGCGTTCCATCGCCATGGGGCGGCGGCAACTGGACTTTGACGCCGTCATTCGGGGCGGGCGAATGGCTCTACCGCCAGCCAGACCCCGCGAGCAATCCATTCATCACCGAACGTGACATTGAATGGACAGCCGGCGTGGGCGTGGATATCCCAATCAAGGATCGGTTCGGGCTTGGCCTGCAGGTTCAATATCGCGCCCTGATTTCCAACATCCCCGGCAACACGGTCCGGGATCTCTCGGTCACGCTCGGCCCAACGGTCAGCTTTTGACAGCAATACTAACCGAACCGAAGAGTATGCAAAT
>CAWESJ010000237.1:0-5250 GCA_963811015.1 uncultured Alphaproteobacteria bacterium
AAAAAACGCTGAAGGGGATCGGTCAGGCTTAGCTTGCCTTCGGCGGCCAGCGAAACAAGGACTTCCGTCGCGAAGACCTTGGTGATGGAATTCAGGCGGAAAAGGCTGTCGCCGTCAGGCGCGCGCTTATTGCCCTTCTCGGTCTCGCCATAACCGCGGACGAGGCTATGGTCGCCGCGCACGATCGCCAGGACCATGCCTGGGGCGCCGGACTCCATAAACATGACGAGGCCGGCAAGGTTGGTTGCTTCCGTGAGGACCGGATCGGCAGTCGGCGCATCTGCCGCGGGGCAGGGGGCGGACGCCATGATTGCTAAAATGAGTGAGAGGAAGACGGAACGCATCGCTATGTCCCCACCTTTGCGCCCCGCCGCGCGCCAACAATGCTTTATCCGAGCTTTATCCGAATTGTTCTCGCGCCTATCCGCCTCTCCGAGGCGAAATCCCACAATCTTGTATAGGAAAATCAATGGATTGCTGGCCTCAATGTCCCTGCATCCTGTAATTTACGCCAGCGCCTTCAAGGGAAGGGCGGAGAGTGAGGCCGGACCTGATTATGTACAGCGCGAGAGGCGGAAATCAAATCGAAAAGCTTGCCGCGCTGTCCAAGGTCGGCGCCGATGAGACAAATTTGGCGGGTTGAAAGGCGGCGCGTCCCGTAGCATGTTAGAGGCCTTCCTCAACGAATGATGCAGAAGGCGAACATTGAGCAATTTCAAAGAAAAAGGTTTTGCCGAGCGGCGCGCCGCAGCCACGGATGCGGTCGCCGCGCGATTGGCTAGATTTCGCGCCAAGTCAGAACCCGACGATCCGGCCGCTTTAGCTCGTGAGGCCGAGCGAAGGGAGATCCGAGAGGCGAGAAAGATCCGCGAGGCTCAGCGGGCCGCCGCCAAACTGGAGCAACTCGCCCGCGAGGAGGCCGAAAGGGCTGAACGCGAAGCAGCTCTGGAAGTCGAGCGGATCGCCGCCGCGGAAGCCAAGGCGGCCGAAGAGGCCGCCAAGGGAGCCACGCTGGCCGAACTCGCCGCGCGCGTCATCGCGGATGAGAAAGCACGCAAGGCCGCGCGTGATAAACGCTACGCCGCGCGCAAAGCCAACCAAAAATGACGTGTTCGAGCGTGCTGATGCAGGTCTCAGCTGTGCGGCCGCACGAAAGGCCTTGCGGCGGATTTTCATAGGTAGCTCGCCGTCTTGTCGCGCAGCTTCCTGGAAGCGCGGCAGGAGCGCTCTTGTCCTCGGCTTAGCAGATGTCAGCCGAATGCCGGCTGACGCCGCCGACCGCGGCGACGAACAAATGAGCGACGGAACAGTCAGGCGGCGGTTTGGCTGCAGGAGCGGGAATGGCGCAGATGACGGATTTGATGGCTGTCGCCAAGGCAACCGCCCACGATCCGCTCGTCGGCGCGTTCGCCATCATGGCGGCTGGCGTGCTCGTCAGTCGATTGCTGTTCAAGCAACAGGCAATTTGGCGCGCTATTGCCCGGGTCGTTTTTTTGATTCTCCTGACCCTGCTTCTGCTGCATAACGGAATCATACCTTATGAATCTCTGCAGCCGAGCGGAGCGCCCGCGCATGACGTCGTAGCCGGAATATTGAAGATCGCCTGGTGGCTTTGGGCGGCATGGTTCCTGGTTGCTCTAATTCATAGCGTGGTTGTGTTCGAACGAAGGCCGCGCGAGGGGAAGCTGGTTCAGGATCTTGTCTCCGCTCTAATCTATTTGGCCGCAGCTTTCGCCATTATCGCCTATGTTTTCGATCTCCCTGTCCAAGGCTTGCTCGCCACCTCCGGCGTCATCGCCATCGTCCTCGGCCTCGCGCTTCAAAGCACGTTGAACGACGTGTTTTCCGGCCTCGTCCTCAGTCTCAGCCGCCCATACCGGCCAGGCGACTGGATCAATATTGAAGGGGGAACGGAGGGCCACGTTCTCGAAATGAATTGGCGCGCAACGCATGTTTTGACTTCGCGCCAAGACCTCGCGATCGTGCCGAACAGCACCATCGCAAAATCAAAAATCGTGAATGTGAGTTTTCCGTCCAGCACCCATGGAATCACCGTGGCGGTCCAGCTCGAATCCAAGACGCCGCCTGCGAGCGGGGTAAACATTCTGGAGCTGGCGGTCCTCAACTGTAGATCGATCCTGGACGTTCCCCGCCCGACGGTTCGCGTCGTCTCTATCGACGCGGCGCAAACGGGATATGAACTCACATTCTTCGTCGAACAACGCGGGTTCGAGACGGAGGCGCAGAATGAGTTGTTCGATCTAATTTTTCGACACGTGACCGCGGCCGGCGCCCGTCTGGCGTCACCCAAGGACGGGCCATTCCGAGCTCGCGACGAAGAGGCCCTGGACACAGAAAAGCCAGGTCCGGACAATGTGCTCGGCCTCGTAGCGATCTTCGCCGCCTTGACGCCAAATGAGCGGGCGGCGATTGCAGCGAAGCTGAGGCGAATCTCGCACGAGAAGGGCGACGCATTGGCGGAACCCGGAACCGTGCTGCAGTCGCTTTTCATAGTTGGCAATGGCGTCCTATCAGTCACGAGGAAGGACGACGGCGGCGAGACAGAGGTGCTGCGCTTCGGGCCAGGAGACACCTTCGGAGAGATCGGGTTGCTAACTGGAGCCTCTTGCGGCGCCAGCATTACTGCGCTCGCGCCCTCCACCGTCTATGAACTCGCGAAGACGGACCTTGCGCCAATGCTGGAGGCCAGACCGCTGATCGCCCAGGAGCTCAGTCGCGCGCTGGCTCGACAGCAAGCAGCTGGTCGCGCGCTCGCCACTCCAGATCTCGACAAAACCGAACCAATGAGAAGGTTGAGCGCCTGGTTCTCCGAGCGGATACGCGAGCTGTTCGAGCTCAGAAGCGTCAACTGACATTTTGTCGAAGGGATTTGGCGCGAGCCGATCCAAAATCGCGGGAGAATGGTCAAGAGATGGCGACCGCAGGCCAAAATGCCGACGACCTGGAAAAATCTCCAACCGAGGCCGAGGAGCGCGTCGCGCATTCGGGCTCCGGGGACCCGCCTGATCCGGCGCGCGACGCCGTCCCGCCCGCTCACGCGGTCGCGCGAACTCCCGCCATCATCGTGACCATGATCGTCATTGCGATCGTCGGCCTGTCCCTTTGGTATTTGGTTCAGCCGCAGCCTCTCGTGATCCAAGGCGAAGCCGACGCCACCCGCATCGATATTGCGGCGCGGGTTGACGGCAGAGTCGAAAAGCGCCCGGTCTCGCGTGGCGACAACGTCGCCGCGGGCCAGCTGCTTCTCCAGATCGAAAACCCTGAGCTGCTCACCAAGCTGCGGGAAGCGGAGGCGGCGATGGCCGTCGCGTCCGCCGAACTTGCGCATATCGAGGCCGGCACGCGCGCGGAAGTGATCGCCCAACGAAAAGCGACAGTCGAAAGCGCGTTGGCCAATCTCACTCTCGCCCAGCGGACTTATGACCGCATCAAGGAGCTGGCGGCGACCGCGAATGCGCCGCTCCAGCGTCTCGACGAAGTTACGAACTCCCTTCAGGTCGCCCAGCGCAGCGCGGATCAGGCGAAGCTTGCTTATCAGGAGGCTATTGCAGGCTACACGCGGGAAGAGCGCGGCGTCGCGCAGGCCAATGTCGCCAAGGCGCGAGCGTCGATCGACACGATCAGAGCGCAGGTCGATGAGCTTGTCGTGACGGCGCCTGTGGCTGCACAGGTCTATCAGATCGGCGCGGAGCTTGGAGAATATGTTTCTCCCGGCGCGCCCTTGTTATCCCTGGTCGATTTGAGCGACATGTGGTTGCGTTTCGATCTCCGCGAGGACCTCGTTAAGGGCTTGAAGGTCGGGGACCGGTTTCAGATGCGGGTTCCCGCGCTCGGAGATCGCCTCATCACGGCGGCGATCAGAGTGATCGCCACGAAAGGGGAATATGCCGGGTGGCGGGCGACGCGGGCGACCGGGGATTTCGATTTGCGAACCTTCGAGATTCGCGCCTATCCGGTCGATCCCATAACGGACCTTCGGCCGGGAATGAGCGTCTACGCCGAGTGGCGGGGCGAGAAGCGATGAAAGCGCCGCCGCGCCCCGGCATCCTTCTCGTCGCCGCGCGCGAGCTGCGCTGGATGCGGCGGGACCGCCTGGCCATCTTCCTGGCGATCGGCGTTCCGCTCATCGCCTTTGCGCTTCTGGCCTGGACGTTCAGCAACGCCGTCATCCGCGACCTCAAGGTCACCGTGGTGGACGCCGATCGAACGCCGACATCGATGATCTATGTGCAAGCCCTTGCTTCGGCGCCGGGCGTCAACGTCGCGGAGCGGTCAAGTAATCTCACGGGCGCAATGCATGCGATACGCTCCGGCGACGCCATCGCGGCGGTCTACATCCCGGAGAATTTCGAGCGCGATCTCATGGCGCGAAAGCGGCCCCAGATCATCGTATTTTACAACAGGCAATATTTCACGCCGGGCAACAACGCCTCAAGCGCAATATCCAGCGCCATTGCGGCGGCCACGGCCACGCTTCCTCCCACATCGCCTGTCCAGGGCGCCTCATTCAAACCCGGGTCCTTGGTGGTCGAGCAGTATGTGCTGACGAATCCGGCGCTGAACTACGCTCAATTCCTGCTGCGCGCCATACTGCCCACGGTCCTTCACGTCGTGACGGCGATCGCCGCTGGATATGCGGTCGGCTCGGAGTTTTCGACGCGCAGCCGAAGGGCGTGGATGCGAGCGGCGGGCGGCAGTCCGCTTGCGGCTCTCGTCGGAAAATTGGCCCCGCTCTTCGCCATTTTCATCCTGATGATGGTCGTCGTCGCCGAGCAAGACGACGAATGAAGAGGCGGCAGAACACTACCAATTGCTCACCTGGTACGACCTGGGCAGCCTGGCGGGAAAAACGATCAACTACGCCCGGGGGATCGACGCCAACGGCGATGTACTCGGTGGCTCCCGCAACTCCAGCAATAAGATCATGCCGGTCTACGTCCCCTATACTGGCAGCAACACGTGGGGCAGTTTCGTCAACCTGTTCACGGCCGGGAGCAACAGCAGCGGCGCGTTCACCCAGGGCTACGCCTACGCTGCTCACTGGCGCGGGCGACATCGTGGGTGACGAAGACCGCCACGACCTCGACGGCCTATATCTGGACCACGCCGTCGGCCAGTTCCGGCGTGCCGTTGTCCAGCCTGGCCACCAAAGACGGCAGTTGGAACCTCGAAGCGGCTTTGGCCGCCGACAGCCAGGGCGACATCGTCGGCTGGGGCGAGAACTTCGCC
>CAWESJ010000238.1:0-6830 GCA_963811015.1 uncultured Alphaproteobacteria bacterium
CTTCTGCTGCTCTTGTTCTTTCGTCGGTTCAGTATTGCTCGGAATAGATCACATCCTCGGCGACATTCTGCCCGCAATTGACGCCGGACAGAATGACGTCCGGCCTCGCGCCGTCGAGAATCCTGCGCACGCCCATGATCACGCAATCGGTCGGGGTGCCCTTGACGGCGTAATGGCGCTCGGAAATCTTGCGCAGGCGCAAGGGATCATTGAGCGAGAGCGAATGCGCCACGCCCGACTGATCGGATTCCGGCGCGACGACGAAAACATCGTCGGTCAAGGTCCTGGCGATCCGCTCGAGGACGGCCAGACCCGGAGCATGAACGCCGTCGTCATTGGTGATCAAGATTCGCATCGAGCGGCTCCCGCGCGGCGGCCTTGGGGCATGTCAAGTCAGGGGCGCGCGCGAACTCTCGTCAAAAATCAGCTTTTGTCGCGATAGGCGCTTCCCAGCGGCCGGGAAGCTGGTCAGGGAAAGTTCGTCCAGCGCTCGAAGCCGCGATGCGCAGGCCCGCCCCTATTTGGAACATTTCGGCTCGCTCAGAAGCTCCAGGCTCGACATCTCGCCCGCCAGCACGAAATCCCCATAGTCGAGCTTCAGCGCGCGGGATATGCCATTCTCATAGAGATCGAAGGAGAGCGTGTAGGCGGGTCCGTCATCCTTCTTGCCGGCTTCGAAATAGCTGATCGAAACCGGCCAGCGCCGCAGCTTTTCGAGCTGAGGAATATGCGCCGCCTTCTCGATCGCGGGGGCGGCGATCGGGTGGCCGATGAAGGTCGTCGTCTCATAGACTTTTTCGCCGGTCTCCGATCCATCATAGACCTTGACCTCGATGAGATTCTTGCCGGCCTCCGCCGCCGCCAGAATCCGCCGCAAATGCTCGGTCGGGAACACTACGTCCGGCGCGAGATCGAACTTGCTCCGCTTGGGCTTGGCGAGATTGACCGACAGAGGGCCATTGGCGGATTTCGACGCCTTGCCGTCGACGGTCTCGGCGGCGCCATTATCGATGCTCGTCTGCATCTTGAAATCGAAGTTTTTTCCCTCGAAATCCTCGAAAGTCGCGGAATGCATGTCCGAGACGCGGGTCGGACCTTCGGCCGGCTGCAATTCAGTCAATTGGCGGAAATTCTGGACATAGCCCTCGCAAGGGGAGCCGGCGAAATCGAAGGCGATGCGCCCATGCGCCGCGGTCGGGCTTTTGGCGCCGATCGATTTCGCCAAGGTCAGCTCATAGACCGCGCGATGCGAGGCGAGCGCGACGCCGCCGGTGAGGTCCATCTTGGGCTGGCTGTCAGGAGAGGAATGGGTCGGCGCGGTATTCGCCGCAAAAACGGGAGCCGCAAGCAGGCCGACGGATCCGACGGCCAGGGCCCACGCGCCGGAAAACAGGAAGCGGGCGTGCGAAGCAAGCATTGTCGTTGTTCCTCGAACGAAGGGTTCAGCGATGCCAGGACGGAAATCCTAACCGCGAAGAGTAAAGTTTTAGAGACCGGGCGCGCGCCTTGCAACCCAGGCCGTTCGGCCTGTGGACGAGGCGGAAGATTTCCTCCTCGCCGCCCACTCATCAAATATTCTCAGTTCCAGAGCATGTTCCGAAAAGTTGACTGACTTTTTCGCCATTAAGACATTGGATATATCCAATGTCTCATAAGAACATGGTCCAACTCTTTGAATTTGAGCGATGTCTTATCGACCGAATGAGTCCATTCGGTCGGAAAGCGCTCTAGGCTGCGGGGGATAATTCATGAGCAAGGTCGAAGACAGATTGGCGGCGTTGGGCGTATCGCTTCCCGCCGCGGCGGCGCCTGTCGCCAATTACGTCCCGTTCGTCGTCTCCGGCGCGCTCCTTGTCATCTCAGGCCAGCTCGCCTTCGGGCCGGACGGCAAGCTCGACCCCGCCCATGCCGGCAAGGTCGGGGCGAATGTCTCGGCCGAAGCCGGGGCGGCGGCGGCGCGGCGCTGCGCGATCAATATTCTGGCGCAGGCGAAAGCCGCGCTCGGCGATCTCGACCGGATTTCGCGCTGCCTCCGGCTCGGCGGCTTCATCAACGCGGCGCCTGGCTTTTCCGCCATCGCCCCCGTCATGAACGGCGCCTCCGATTTCCTTGTCGAGGCGCTCGGCGATAAGGGACGTCACGCGCGCTCGACCATAGGCGTCGCCGAACTCCCCCTCGACAGCGCCGTCGAGGTCGAAGCTTTGTTCGAGATCGCCCTCTGATGGAGCGGCTGCTCAAGCGCCCCATCGCCCATCGCGGGCTCCACAGCAAGGAGAAAGGGCTCGTCGAGAATACGATCGCAGCCGCCGCGGCCGCGATCGCCAGGGGCTATGCGATCGAATGCGACGTCCAGCGCGCCGAGGATGGCGAGGCGATGGTCTTTCACGATTTTCATCTCGACCGCCTGATGCAGGCCGAAGGCCGCCTCGACGGCCTGACCGCCCGCGAGCTCGGCGCGCTTGCTTTCAAGGAGGGCGCGGAACGGATCGCCACCCTTCCGGCGTTTCTCGCCGAAATCCGCGGCCGGGTTCCGCTCATCGTCGAGATCAAAAGCCGGTTCGACGGCGATTTGCGCCTCGCCGACCGCGTCATCGCCCTCGTGGCCGATTATGGCGGCCCGATCTATCTGAAGAGCTTTGACCCGCTCGTCGTCGCGCATATTCGCGCTTCAGGCGCGTCGCGTCCTCTCGGCCTCGTCGCGCAAGCGGCCTATGGCGACGAAGGCGATTGGGCGTCCCTCCCCCCGGAGAGGCGCGCCGCCCTGGCCGATCTCCGCGACTACCCCAGGATTCTGCCGGACTTCCTGTCCTGGCGCGTCGGCGATCTGCCGCACGCCGTCCCGCTTCTTTGCCGCGCGGGATTAGGGATGCCGGTCGTCGCCTGGACGGTGCGCGCCAAATCCGTCCAGGCGGAGGCCGCGCAATGGGCGGATCAGGTCATTTTTGAAGGCTTCGAGGCGTGAGCCGACACGGCGGCTCGGACTTAAGCGCAAGCCCTACGCTTTCGGGGTCCATTTCCAGACGATCTCGCGAACGTCGATCTTCTTCGGGATCAATCCGAGCCTGAAGAAGCGGTCGGCGGTCGCCTGTTGGCCGGCGATGATCTGGTCGTCTATCGGCTCGACAATGAATTTCGAGCGCGCGACGACGCGCGTCTCCACCGCGAGATCGAGGCCTTGGGCCTCTTTGAGCGCAATCGCGACCTCGTCATGATGCGCCTCCGCCCAGGCGGCGTCCCGCGCCAGGAGGTCGGCGATTTGTCCAATGGCCGTGGGATATTTGTCCGCGAAGGTCTTGTTGGCCAGATAGAAGGCGCGCGGATCATGCGCTTCGGTGTTGAGCGCCAGGCGGCGGGCGTTTTTGGTCAGTTCGGCGATGGCGAAATAGGGGTCCCAGATCGCCCAGGCGTCGATCGATCCTCTTTCGAAGGCGGCCGCACCATCGGCGGGCGAGAGATAGACCGGCGCGATTTCGCTCCAGGCGAGACCGGCCTTCTCGACCACGGCGATCAAGGTCGCATGCGCGCTCGAGCCCTTGGGGACGCCGATCTTCTTGCCTTTGAGATCGGCGAGCGTCTTGATCGGCGAGTCCGGCGACACGAGGACGGCCTCGCCATTCGCGGGCTGCGCCGCGACATAATATAAATTGGCGGAGGCGGCTTGGGCGAAAATCGGCGGCGCGTCGCCGACGGTCGCGAAATCGATTGATCCAAGGTTCAGCGCCTCAAGCATCGGCGGTCCGAACTGGAATTCGGCCCAGCTCACCGCGACGCCATGCGCCTTGAAGAAATCCTCATAAGTTCGGCGCTGGCGGACCAAGGCGAAGAGCCCGGATTTCTGGAAACCGAAACGGATCTGCTTCGGCGGCTCTTGCGCGATCGCCGAATCTCCCGCGAAAGGCCGCCGCCGCCACGGCGATCAGGCCAGAGACGCCCGACTTCAGGAATTTTCTGCGCGACATTCCAAAGCTCCCGTTTCAGCATAGGGCCGCGGCCTCGAAGCGGCGCATTCGAAAAGCGCATGAAGCAGGCGGCGGAAACTCAGCCGCGACAAAACGATCCCGACGCGCGCTGCGGCGGTCGCGCAGAAATATATATTATATATGTAATAAATCAACTTCATTGCTGCGCCGCGATCTACCGCGGGGCGGCCCCGTCACGCGACGCCTATGGCGTCGGCGGCGGCGCGTGACGCGCCATCGACAATGCGCGTCGACGCAATATCTTTAGGACCATGGATTTCGCGGCGCCTAGATCATGATGATTTTGGCTGGAATCAATCCAAAATCATGAACGTGATCGAGTCCAAGAGTTCAGAGCGGGATGCGGGCGGAAAACCGTATCCACTTTTCCTCATCCCGCTCTAGCGCGCCCAAACGCGTCTGAAGGCGCGCCTGACGCGCCGGCCGGGCGCCGCGAGCAAATTCGGGGACGCCGAGCGTGACCGAAATAGGACAATCCTTCGACGCGCGACACGCCGAGGCCGCCTTCGAGCTCATGGCCTTCAAGGCCCTCCAGTCTCGATTGCCGGACATGTTTCGCAATGTGTTCCCCGACCCACGCGCGCCCCGCACCGTGGTGATAATTCCGAGCATGAGCCTCGACCAGGATGTGTTGGGGCGGCTGACAGGCGCCAATCATTACGAAGAACGCCTGCTGTGCATGTTGATGCTTTTGAAACTGCCGCGGACACGCGTTATCTACATCACCAGTCAACCCTTGTCCGAGGAGATCATCTCCTACTACCTTGATCTGCTCCCGGGCGTCCCAGCGACCCACGCCCGCCGCCGGCTGACGCTGTTTTCTTGTTTTGATTCGGCGCCGACGCCGCTGGCCGCCAAGATCCTGGCGCGGCCAAGGCTGCTCGCGCGGCTGCGCGAGGCGATTGTGGAGCCGGCGACGGCGCATATGTCATGCTTCAACGTCTCGCCGCTCGAGCGGACCCTGGCGGTGCGATTGGGCGTTCCGATCTATGGCTGCGATCCGTCTCTTCTTCCGCTCGGCTCGAAGAGCGGCGGACGGCGGATCTTGCGCGAGGCCGGCATGTTGATTCCGGCGGGCGTCGAGGACGTCGCGGACGAAGCCGATCTCGCCGCCGCGCTCGCCGAGCTCAAGCGGCGAAATCCCGCCTTGCAACGCGCCGTCGTGAAGCTGAACGAGGGCTTCTCGGGCGAAGGCAATGCGATATTCGGCTTCAGCGGCGCGCCGGAACGCGGCGGCCTCCACTCTTGGATCAAATCAAGGCTCGATACGCTCGAATTTCCAGCGCCGGACATGACCCCCGCGATCTACAGCGCCAAGATCGCCGAGATGGGCGCCGTGGTGGAGGAATTCATCGAAGGCGCCGTGAAATGCTCGCCTTCGGCCCAATATCGAATCGATCCGCTCGGCGAGATCGACGTGATCTCAACGCATGACCAGGTCCTTGGCGGCCAGTCCGGCCAAGTGTTTCTCGGCTGCCGCTTTCCCGCCGACGCATCCTATCGGCGGGAGATTCAACAGGAGGGGCTGAAGGCCGCCCGCATCCTGCGCGAACGCGGCGTGCTCGGACGGTTCGGCGTCGACTTCCTTTCCGTGTCGAGCGGCGCCGGCTGGCGTCATCATGCGATCGAGATCAACCTGCGCAAGGGCGGAACGACGCATCCCTTCATGATGCTCCAATATCTCACCGACGGGCGATATGATCGCGCGCGCGGCGAGCTTCTCACGCCAACGGGCGCATCGCGATGCTATTACGCCTCCGACAATCTGGAGGCGCCGGCCTATCGCGGCCTCTCGCCCGCCGACCTTCTCGATATCGCGGCGCTGAACGGCCTCCATTTCAACGGCGCCGCGCAACAAGGCGTCGTCTTCCATCTCATCGGAGCGCTGTCGGAGTTCGGCAAGCTCGAAATCGTCTGCGTCGCGCCGTCGCGCGACGAGGCGGACGGGCTCTACCGCAACGCCGTCGCCGTGCTCGATCGCGAGCAGGCGGCGAACGGATGAGCATTTGGGCCGCGAGAGCGCGTTCCGATTGGATGGAACTCATCCAATCGATAAGAACTCGCTCCAGATCGATTAAGTTGGAGCATGTTCTCATGAGACATCGGATATATCCGATGTCTAAATGCCGAAAAAGTCGGTCAACTTTTTCAAAACATGCTCTAGCCTTTACCGATGCGCCGCGTTCACGTTCTGAACGACCCGGCGGTAAAGGTGCCAGCTGGCATGCGCGAGGACCGGCATGACGACGGCGAGGCCCACGAACAAAAGCGAAAAGCCGATCGCCAGGGAAACGATCACGATCAAGCCCCACACAGTCATGGCGACTGGATTTTTCAACACCGCCCTGACGGATGTGTAGACAGCCGCCGTCACGCCTACGTCGCGATCAAGCAACAAGGGGAACGAGACGACGCTCAGGCTGAGCGATAAGACGGCGTAGATCAAGCCGATCGCATTGCCGAGGATGATCAGCGTCCAGCCTCTCGACGTCGTGAAGACCTCATGCAGGAACTGCATGTAGGAGGTCGGCGCCGCGGGACCGTAGAGCCATTGATAGAGCAGTCTCGCAGTGGTCAGCCAGGCGAGAAAGATCATCATCAGCAACACGCCGAGGGCCAGGATCGAAGGCACTGACGGAGAGTGGCGCACCTCGAACGCATGCGACCAGGATGTATCGAGGCCGAGCTCGCGCCTGCGGCTCATCTCATAGAGGCCAATCGCCGCGAAAGGACCAATCATCGCGAAGCCGAACATGAGCGGATAAAGCATGGGGAAAGCGTTTTCATCGGACGTCACGCGAGCGAGGGCGACGCCGACGATGGGATAGATCAAGCCGAGGAAAACGAGAT
>CAWESJ010000239.1:0-3455 GCA_963811015.1 uncultured Alphaproteobacteria bacterium
AAGAGCCAGGCTCCAGTTCCGCTCGATGAACTTCAGGATCGAGACATGGTCGGCGTAATCATGCGTCACGCGCCCGCCAACCGAATATGGCGATGCGACGATCAGCGGAATGCGCGGACCGTCGCCGAAGAAATCGAGCGGCTGGACATAGCCGGAATCATAATAGCCCCCCGATTCGTCCACGGTGACGAAGATCGCCGCGCCGGCCCATAGGGCGGGATTTTGCTTGGCCGCCCGGATGATTTTCTTGACGAAGGCCTCGAACAGATCGAGCCGCGAGGTCGCGGGATGGCCGTCGAGGAGGCCGCCGGGCTTCACAAAGGAGACCGCCGGCAGATCCCCCTTGGCGAGATCGGCGTAAAAATCGTCGATGTCCTTCAAGTGATCGGCGACGAGGGACGGCTTGGTCATGATCGCCGTCTCGTAGAGAAACGGATTGCAGATATTGCAATAGAGGCTCTCGGCGGAACCCGCAGCGAAGGCCTTCCAGCCTTCGCCATAATATGTCCAGGACAGGTTTTTCGCGAGCAGGGGCTGCGCGATCGAGGGCGTCGGCGAAGGCGGGATGGCGAGAGCGTCCGCATTGACGCCGCCGTCGCCCCTATAGCCGGGGTCGTAATTGTTGAGCAGGTAATAATGTCCCCTGGCGCAATTCGCCTTCGGCCTATTGGGGAGCGCGGCGAGATAGGTCAGGATCGCGCCGACGCCGGGCTGCGCGGGATCGGAGCAATCGCTGTAGGAGCCGCCGCTGTAGCCGTCCTGCGCATAATAATTGTTGGTTCCGGGCTGTGGATCGGGATTTTCGATCTGATTGGGCGGCGGCTTCGCCGCATGCCCATGGCCATCCGTGTAGTAGAGCGCGTCGCCATAGCCGAGGAAAATGCTGTTCAGGCCGGTGCCGCCATGGGCCGGCTGATGGTAATTGTCGCTGATGGCGTATTTTCTGGCGAGCTTCGCGAAATAGGGCGCGTCGCCCATATTGCTATTGTAGAATCCCAAAGCCGCAGCGCCTTCGCCCGTCGTCTGATTGTTGAAATTGGCGGGTTGCGGCGCGCCATTGCCGCCGGCCCCGACGCTCGCCTCGACCCAGGCGAAGAGGTCGCGCAGGCAACCGCTCGGGTCTTCGGGGGTCGCATAGGCGGCGCTGCAATCGGCTTGCTGCCAGCCTTGGTAAAACCGATGCACGGGGCTTGCGGCGTAGGCCTCGTAGGGCAGGCTCGGCGTCAATTGGAACGGCCCGCTCGGCAGGTCGCGCGCATTGGCGATGCGGCTGTCGACGACGCCCCTGGCCAATCCGGACGCGCCGATCGTCAGGCGCGCGAGATCGCCCGCGAGAAGCGCATTGGCTTCAAGCGCGGCCGCGGCCGGGAGGGTCGCGAAGGGCGGCGGCTTCGCGTCGCTCGCCTCGGTTGGCGCGTCGCCGGTAAGCGGCGGCGGCAGCCTCCGATAAGGCGTTTTGGACGTTGGCGTAAGGGCGTATTGCGTCGGACCTGCGAGGGTTCCCTCATATTGTCTCGCCAGGTCGAAATGCGGGCCGGGCGTTCCGTCCTCGTTGATGATCCCCTTGGAAAGGAGGTTCGAGACGGTTTCGCCCGACGCCGGCTTGTAGGCCCCGAAAATGTGGTCGAAAGACCGGTTTTCGCCGATGATCACAATCACATGTTGGATTGGAGTGGCTGGCGCCGACTGGCCTTGGCCGTCATTGGCCGCGGCGGCGCAAAGGCGCGCGGGAGCCTGCGCCGTCAACGCCGTCGCGCAGGCGGCGACGCTGGCCAAGACGCCCATTCTCCGCGAAGCGCGCGAGATCCGCATAAGCGCCTCCGTCGGACGGTTCAACGCAACGCGCGATGGGCGGCGATGGGAACTCGCCGCCCTGCGCCTTCACTTCCAGCCGAGACCCGGAAGCGCCTGCGTATCTTCGACGCGAACGGATTTCAATTCGTCTGGATCGAGACCGAGGCTCTGCAAGATTGTCGGCGCGATTTGCCGCGTCTCTACTGGCGCGTTTATGGTCTTGGCGGAAATGCCTGGGTTCGACACCAGGAGCGCGACATTGCGGTCGTCATTGGCGAAGCCGCCATGCTCGGCGAGCTTCGTGCCGCCCGTATAGATCAGGCCATGCGTCGTAATGGCGATGAAATCCGGCGTCCGATTGTCGGTGAACGGATTCTGATAGAGCCAGGCGAGCTCATCCTTGTCCAGCAGCTTGACGATTCCGAGGGCGCTTTTCTGGCTCAGGATATAGGCTTTCGCGGCCAGATAATCCGCCCACTGCTGCTGCGGATTCAGCCAGATGAGGGCGGCGTCGTCGTCGGCGGAGGCGGCGAAGGCCGGGGCATTCGTGTAAGGGGTGTCGTCGACGGCCTTGCGGAGCGCCAGATTGATCGGCGACTGGCCATGCTTGGCCGAGACGATGATCAAAGTGTTGTTATAGACATTTGCGGCCTTCAATGCGGTGACGATCGCGCCGAGCTGTGCATCGACGTAATCGAGCCCGAGCTGCAGGCCATTGTTGGGATGGACGCCCGCGGCGTCGGCGTAGCCGCCGATCAGGGTAACCGGGCTAATGTCGTTGGGATCGTTCGGATTGCCCGTGGCGAGCTTCTGCCCGACGCTGACAGACTGGAAGTTGAAGCCGAAAATCGCCGGAACGCCGACTTTATTCACACCCGTGCTATCATATCCGTTGATCTCGTTCAGCACCGCGTTGACCTTGAGCTGGTCGTTGCGCTCGATGCTGTGGAAGCCCGTGGTCGTATCCTGGCCGGTGACGGAATCGTTTGAATTGACCTCCGGCGTGAACAGATCGTCGACTCCCTTGCCGGAGGGGCCGTTGACGATGTCATAGGCCGGATGCTTGTCGGCCCAGGCGGTCCGGAGATGGTGGCGGTGGATCACCTCGAAGATCGTGTTCACCTTGATGAAGTCATGCGGATAGACCGGAACGCAGCTTCCGCCCGACAGCTGGAGCGGCAGGTTCGCCGGGTTGATCTGCGTCAGCGGCTGCCCCAGCGTTCCGCCGGCGGTATAGCTTGTCTTGTCGTTGTCGATGCTCTCGTCGAAGGCGGGCTGCCAGCCGGGAAGGCCTTGACAATTCGTGCCGGGGCCAAAGAGCGTGCGGTCATAGGAGACGTCGTAGAACACGCCATGCGACTTGGACGTGCCGCCGGTGACCTGGGCGAGCAGGCCGGGGAAGGAATCCGACGGCGCCGAGGTCAGCGCGTTCGGATAGCTCAGGCCATGGCTCGAAAGCGCCGCCAAAGCGCTATTTGGATGGGCCGCGACATAATTGGTCAAGTCCACGGCGTGCAGGCCGTCGACGCTGATGAGCAGCACGTGAGCGTAGCGCCCCTGGCCGCCATGGCCGTCGTCGGCCCACGCGGCCGAGCCGGCCATCAGAGCCAGAAGGCTCACGCCCAATCCGCCGAACACATGCTTTAATCTTGTCATTCCAC
>CAWESJ010000240.1:0-3753 GCA_963811015.1 uncultured Alphaproteobacteria bacterium
CGCCAAACGTCGTTCCTCCCTTGACCCCGCCGCCCGCAAGCCATTGCGTATAGCCCCAAGGATTGTGGTCGCGCCCATTGCCACTCTGTCCATAAGACGTGCGGCCGAATTCCGACGTCCAAACTACGAGCGTCGTATCCAGGAGCCCGCGCGCTTTGAGATCCTCAAGTAGACCGGCGATTGGCTTGTCTACAGCTCTGGCGTGAGCGCCATGGTTTTTTTCAAGTTCTTGATGCGCATCCCAGTTAACAGGCATTTCGTTGCCCGGAATTTCAAGCGCGCCTGACACGACCTGGATAAATCGGACGTTGCGCTCGACAAGGCGGCGGGCGCGCAGCAACGTCGTTCCGTAGTCCTTCGTCGCGTCGTTGTCGAGGCCGTAAAGCACTTTGGTAGCCTCGGTTTCCTTTGCAAGATCGACCGCCTCGGGCGGCGTGGATTCCATTCGGTATGCCAGTTCATAGGAGCGAATACGCGCCTGGAGTTCGGAATTCCTCCGGATGGGAGGCGGCGCTATGTTCATTGAGGCTTTTCAGCAAATCGAGGTCGTCGCGCTGCTGCGCGCCTGCGATGAGTTCAGGTCGGTCGAGATGGAGAATGGGCGAGGATCCCGGGCGAAAGGCGGTGCCTTGATAGACCGCGGGCAGGAAGCCGGAGCTCCAGTTGACCGAGCCGCCCGATGGCTCTTTTTTTCCGCTATAAAGCACGACATAGGCCGGCAAGTCAGGATTGGCTGAGCCGAGCGCATAATGGATCCATGCCCCGAGAGAAGGACGCCCCGGACTGGTGTCGCCCGTGTTTAGCTTTAGGATCGAAATATCATGAGTTGCGCCAATCGTTGTGCTCGACTTGATAAAGTTAAGTTTGTCGGCGTGCTGAGCGAGGTTTGGGAGCAGATCCGAAAACCACGCGCCGCTCTGCCCATATTGTTTCCAGGTCCTGTTCGAAGCGAAGATCTTACCGACGCCACCTTGGGTGCTTGTTTTGATGCCGTTAAGAAAAGTGGCTGGCGCTTCCTGGCCGGCAAGTTTGATAAGCTCCGGTTTGTAATCGTAGAGGTCAAGCGTGCTGGGGGCGCCATCCATGTGAAGCCAGATGACGGACTTCACTTTGGGAGGAAAGTGGGGCTGTTTGGGCGCCAGTGGATCTACCAGCGCCTCGGCGAGGGCAGGCGTTGCGAATATGCCCCCACCGGGCATGTGGGCCGCGAGGGTCAAGCCTCCTAGCCCATATATTGATTTAAAAAGCAGCTCGCGGCGCGATGCCTTGGTCATGAGGGTTTTCCTTTTCTCGACGGTATAGTTGAGATTTAGAAGCGATAGGTGAAGTCGTTCGAATTCACGACGACATGAACTAGGTCGACGAAAGCGGCGGCGCGGATTGGATTAAGCGATTGCGTGTCTTTCAATCCTACCGGAATGGCGATCGATAGTTTTCCGTCGGAGGCCTTGTCCGTAATTGTCTTTTCGTGATTTACGAGAAACGCCTTCAGGATTGCTTTTTCGGAGTTGTCTGGATTGCGTGCAAAAAGAATTTGGTAAAGCCGATCAATTTGGCTTGATTCATTGTCGCCCGCTTCGCGGATCACCCGTCCTGCCAACGCCTGCGACCACGCAAATATGATTTCACTGTTGTATAAGTCAGCGCCTGCAGCGGCGTGGTGGTCACATCGCGCTTGCTGTGTACCTGTTGAGCTGTGGCCATATCGAATGTCTCCAAAAGGGGATATGGGACGCTCCGACGGGTGAAGATGTAAAGGCTTCGCCTGTTGTGATCCTTCGGATTTTTCGAGACCTCCCACAGAGCTCCCGCGTTCAGATTCGACGGGACAGGTGGAAAGACGCTCGGTCCTCCAATTTTGTCGTTGAGCGTTCCTGACGCCACTAGCAACGCGTCGCGGATCTCCTCGGCGTCTAGCCGTTTGCGCGGAAATACGGCGAGAAGCTTGTTTTCGGGGTCCGCCGTCAGCACATCGTCCCGATGCGCTGACGATTGCCGGTAGACGCTTGAGAGAAGGATCTCACGATGGAGGCTCTTCACGCTCCATCCGTTTTTAATAAAATTGCTGGCAAGGTAATCTAGCAGCTCGGGGTTGGCAGGCTTGTCGCCGGCCTTCCCAAAGTCGCTCACAGTTGCGACGATGCCTTTTCCAAAATATTCGTTCCAGACCCGGTTGACGTAAACCCGTGCCGTCAGAGGATTGTCTGGACTGACCAGCCAGTTCGCCAGCGCAGTGCGGCGGCCGGAGGACGTTGACGTCGGGACGATGACCGGTTTGGTGTCCGTTAGCACCGCGGGAAATGCCGGCTGAACCTCATCCAGTGGCTTTTCGTGATTGCCGCCGGCGAGAATGTAGGTCGGCGGTGCGTCGGGATGGTCGAGCTCAGTGGCCGCCGTAAATGTGTTCGATCCTATGGCGGGCTTCAATTTATCGAACTTCTTAAGTTCTTCTTTTATTTTCTTATATTGCTCCCAGCGCTCAACGTTCTCCGCGCTATAATCCGGGAATGCTTTGTCTTCGGCGGCGACCCGCATATAGACTTCGAGATCAGCGTCTGTCGAAACGTTTTCGAGCCGATGATTGATCCAGCGATCTTTCGCGGTCCATTCGCTTTGCGGTTTGAAAATGGCTTCTCGGCTATCGGTGAGGTAGCGCTCCTTGTGATGTTTGAGCGCCGCCTCTTTGATAGGCGTCACCAGCGCAGCCTTTTTGTCACGCAGCTCCTTTGTCGCGTCTTCCCATTTGGACCATTGTCTGTCGTATTCGCGCTCAATCTCTCCCTTCGCCGCTGGATATTTGAAATTTTCGCTTGTGTTTGAAAAAAAGGCTTGGAGCGAGTAATAGTCCTTTTGGGTGAATTTGTCGGTCTTGTGGTCATGACACCGTGCGCATCCGACCGTGGTGCCGAGGATCGCCTGACCCACCGTGTCGGTGATGTCGGTGGTAATTTGAAATTTGCGCTGGACGAGATCCCGGGAATTGTAATTGTCGGGGTACCCTAGGAGGAATCCAGTTGCGACCAATACGTCCTGGTTGCCCGGAACCAATTCGTCTCCAGCGATCTGTTCCTGTATGAAGCGCGAATAAGGCTTGTCCTGGTTAAATGAGTTGATCACATAGTCGCGGTAGCGCCACATGTTCGCGCGCGTCTGGTCGGTTTGGAAGCCGGCGCTGTCGGCATAGCGCGCGAGGTCAAGCCACCGACGAGCCTGACGCTCGCCATAATGCGGCGACGCAAGCAAGCGATCCACGACCTTTTCATAAGCGTCAGCCGACGTATCCGAGACGAAGGCCGCTACTTCATCCGGCGTCGGAATCAGTCCCCATGCGTCCAAAGTCGCGCGGCGAATAAAAGCGCCGCGATCGGCGTCAGGCGACGGTGTCAGTCCCTTGGCTTCGATCTTCGCTAAGATATAGGCGTCGATCGGCGTCCGAACCCACTCCTTTTGGCTGATCTGCCCCGGAGGTGTAGCTTGGATCGGTTGCCAACCGTAAGGGAGCCGGGATGGCGCGGACGCCTGCTTGGCAGGGGTCTCAACCGGCTTTTCGTCAGCCGCCGCCGCCATGCCGCCAGCGGCAAGACCCACCAATGCGGCGAGACCCGTTTTTTTCAAGGACTTCTTCATTGCCTAACCTCGATAGTGAAATCTGATCGATTGCGACTTCCTTGCCCGCAGCAGGACATGACGCATGTGGAAATGGGTTGATGCGGACCCTCTGCGCTTCCTGTGTCTCTGAACACTTTGCCTTCA
>CAWESJ010000241.1:0-4842 GCA_963811015.1 uncultured Alphaproteobacteria bacterium
AAAAAAAAAAAAAAAAAAAAAAAAAAAAAAAAAAAAAAAAAAAAAAAAAAAAAAAAAAAAAAAAAAAAAAAAAAAAAAAAAAAAAAAAAAAAAAAAAAAAAAAAAAAAAAAAAAAAAAAAAAAAAAAAAAAAAAAAAAAAAAAAAAAAAAAAAAAAAAAAAAAAAAAAAAAAAAAAAAAAAAAAAAAAAAAAAAAAAAAAAAAAAAAAAAAAAAAAAAAAAAAAAAAAAAAAAAAAAAAAAAAAAAAAAAAAAAAAAAAAAAAAAAAAAAAAAAAAAAAAAAAAAAAAAAAAAAAAAAAAAAAAAAAAAAAAAAAAAAAAAAAAAAAAAAAAAAAAAAAAAAAAAAAAAAAAAAAAAAAAAAAAAAAAAAAAAAAAAAAAAAAAAAAAAAAACATGGCCGAACTGCTTCGAGAGAGCCCGAAAAGAAAATGCCCAATGTCAAGCCTCTCGAAGACACCTCGCAGGATTTCGCCGCGGATTTAGCGGCTTTGCGCGGGGAGATCGCAAAGCTGACCGCCGCCGTCTCCGCGCTTGTCCATGCCGAAGCCTCGCATGCCGAAGCCTCGCATGCCGAAGCCTCGCATGCCGAAGCCTCGGGCGCGACGGCGAGCGTCCTCGGCGCCGTCGATCAAGCGCAGCGCAAGATCTCCGAACGGGCCGCCGACGCCAAGGAGCGCATTGGAGCGATCAGCCCCGAAATCGAAGCGGCGATCGAGCGCAATCCGCTGACGGCCGTGCTCATCGCCATGGCCGCCGGCTTGCTGATCGGGATGCTGAGCCGCTCGGGCAAATGATCGCAGTGATCAAGCGGTTCGCGCGCGAGGCGGCCGCGCCTGTCGAGCAAATGGGCGAACGCCTGCTCAAAAAGTCGGCGCTCCTCGCCCTCTCAGTGACCTGCCTGTTCTTTGCGTCGGTCTTTTTGACGATCGCTCTCTACACATTCGTTCAAACGCTGGAGGGAAGCGTCATCGCGGCGCTCGGCGTCGGCGCTCTCTATCTCGGCGCCGGGCTGATTTGCCTCATCCCCGCGCTGCGCTCATCCGCGCCGGCGCGCCGCGCGCCGCAGATCGCCGTGGACGAGAGGCCCGCCGAGCAGCCTTCCGCGGAATTCGCCACGAATATTGACGGGGCCGTCGCGCCTATTCTCGACCTTCTGCGTGAAGGCGGGTACGACCGCGAACGGCTGGCGGTCGAGGCCGGAGCCGCGATCGCCAAGCAGCTCAAGCCCTTCTCAGCCGTCGCGATCGCGATCGTCTCGGGCTTCATCCTCGGCCGCGCGCTCGGCGGACGCGGTTCGCCCGGCGACGGCCCGGCCTGACAGCGTCAGGCAAGCGCCCCGCTCGCCTCCGGCTGGTCCTTGCGATGCGACTTCCGATCAAAAAACAGCGCTTGGCTGATCACGGCCTTCAAACTGTCGACGCCGAATGGCTTGGTGACGAGAAAGGCTGGCTCCGGCGGCGTGCCGGTCAGGAAACGCTCCGGATAGGCGGTGATGAAAATCACCGGCACCGAGAAGGAGCCGAGGATCTCATTGACCGCTTCGAGGCCCGAACTGCCGTCCGCCAATTGGATGTCGGCGAGGATCAGCCCAGGGCGTTCGCGAATGACGGCCTCGACCGCCTCGCGATGGGTGCGGGCGACGCTGATGACCCGATGGCCCTGCTCCTCGACCAGGGTTTGCAGGTCGAGCGCGATGAAGGGCTCGTCCTCGATGATCACGACATCGGTGCAAATCTGGCTGGCGATCTCTTTCCCGGCCGCGTCAATCAAGCCCGCGGCCTCGTCGACCGAGCAATTGAGCGCGCCCGCGACCTCGGCGGTGTCGAAGCCCTCGAGCGAACTCAGGAGAAAGGCGATGCGCGGCCGCAAGGTGATGGCGTCGAGATTGCGGTGCGCGCCAATCTCGTCGCCGGAAAACCCGATCTCGTCGACATGGTCGTTGACCGGCATCGAGGCCCAGACCTCGAGGAAAACGCGGTAGAGGGCCGTCCGCACATCGGCCCCCGCGTCGAAATGGGCGGGGTCCGACACGATCGCCTCGAGGGCTGCGAGCACATAGGCGTCGCCGCCCGCCTGCGACCCCGTCAAGGCGCGCGCAAAGCGCCGCAGATAGGGGATATGCGATGAAATAGCCTGAGATATCGACATTGGGAAAGCCCTTCCGACCATGGCTCCGCCATGGCGATTTGGTCGGCTAAGTCCGGATGGTTAAGATAAGGCGCTCGACGCCTGGAACTTTAGTCTCGCTCAGCGCGTTTGAAGCCGACGTCGATGGCAAGTTTACATAGCAAAGAAAGCTAATCAAGGCTCTTCAGGAAACACTTGCGCTCGTTGGCTGGATGACGTTCATAAGATGACCGTCATAGGGGGAATGATGAAGGACGAGGAATGCCAAAGCAAAGGTGGCCCGGTGACGAAGGCGACAAAGTCGGGTGGTTCATTGATCAAGGGCACGGAGGTCCAACCACGCGAAACACTTGAACTTGAGTGTGCAACCATTAATTTCTCGGTCCCCGGGACCGCCGGTGTTTCAGCCGCTCAGCGGCAGAAAAAAGGCGCGCCGAAGAATGATCTCGCCGAGCAGATTGGCTTGGGCTTGAGAAGCGTCTATGATGACGTTCTGGCGCAGCCCGTCCCCGATCGTTTTTTTGAGCTGCTGCGGCAACTGGAAACGGTTTCGGGAGCGCAATCGAAAAAGGGCGCCACGTGACAGTCACGCATAAGGAGCACGCGGGAGGCCAGGTCGCGGAGGAGACCCGTCCGGCGCGCCCGGCAAGCGCGCAAATGACCGCCGACATCCTAGCGGTCATACCCAATCTGCGCGCCTTTGCGGTTTCCTTATGCGGCAATCTCGACCGCGCCGACGATCTGGTGCAGGAAACCCTGGTGAAGGCCTGGAGCAAGCTCGGCTCCTTCGTCGAGGGCACCAATCTGCGGGCCTGGCTGTTCACGATCCTGCGCAATATCTATTATTCGGAATATCGCAAGCGTCGGCGGGAGGTCGCCGATTCGGACGGAGCGATCGCCGCCCGGCTCGCGGCCGCGCCGGCGCAAAACAGCCATATGGACATGCTCGACTTTCGCGCCGCGCTCCAGCAATTGCCGGCGGATCAGCGCGAAGCCTTGATCCTGATCGGCGCCTCGGGCCTCTCCTACGAGGAAGCGGCCGGCGTCTGCTGCTGCGCCGTCGGCACGATGAAGAGCCGCGTCAACCGCGCCAGAGGCCGCCTCGCCGAGATTTTGTCGATCAGTTCGAGCAGCGAGTTCGGACATGATGGAGACTGGCAGGCGGTCGATCCCATCATGCTCGGGCAACGCTATTCGCACAGCGGCGGCGACTGACGCGCATCGCAGGCGCGGCGGGGCCTTTTCCTCGCGCTTTTCGCCCGGCTTTTCCACCTATGGAAACAGATAAGAAAAACGCGAGTCGAAACGGACAGTTTCGGCGCGATCGACGTCCCGGCCGATCGCTATTGGGGCGCGCAGACGCAGCGCTCCCGCATTCATTTCGCGATTGGCGCGGAGGCAATGCCGGTCGCGATCATCCGCGCCCTGGCCCTCGTCAAGCGAGTCGCCGCAGAAATCAATTGCGAGTTCGGCCTCCTGTCCGAACCGCTCCGCGACGCGATCGCCGCGGCGGCGCGCGAAGTCGAAAGCGGCCGCCTCGACGCCGAGTTTCCCTTGCTCGTTTGGCAGACAGGGTCCGGCACGCAAACCAACATGAACCTCAATGAGGTCATCGCCAATCGCGCCAATGAATTGCTCGGCGCGGCGCGCGGCGCGAAACATCCGATTTATCCAAACGATCACGTCAATCTCGGCCAGTCGTCGAATGATTCGTTTCCGACCGCGATGCACATAGCCGCGGTCCTCGAGATCAAGCGCAGCCTCGAGCCGGCCCTGCGCGCCTTGCACGGCGCCTTGCGGCTGAAATCGGAGGCCTTCGCATCCATCGTCAAGATCGGCCGCACGCATTTGCAGGACGCGACGCCGGTGACTTCTCGGCCAGGAATTCTCAGGCTATGCGGCGCAGGTGGAATATGGAATAGAGCGAATCGAGGCGACCCTGCCCGGCCTCTATCGCCTGGCGCAAGGCGGCACCGCGGTCGGCACCGGGCTGAATGCGAAGCGCGGGTTCGGCGAGGCCTTCGCCGCCAGGATCGCCGGTTTGACCGGACTCCCCTTCGTCTCGGCGCCGAACAAATTCGAAGCGCTCGCCTGCCATGACGCCTGCATCTTCACCCATGGCGCGTTGAATGCGCTCGCGGCGGGCCTTTTCAAGATCGCCAATGACATTCGCCTCGCCGGCAGCGGCCCCCGCTCCGGGCTCGGCGAGCTTATTTTACCGGAAAACGAACCCGGCTCCTCGATCATGCCCGGCAAGGTCAATCCGACCCAGGCCGAAGCCCTGAGCATGGTCTGCGCGCGGGTGTTCGGCAATGAGGCGACGATCAGTTTCGCCGGATCGCAAGGCCATTTCGAGCTCAACGTCTATAAGCCCGTCATCGCCTATTGCCTGCTCGAAAGCCTGCGCCTTCTCGCCGACGCGGCGGAGAGTTTTCGCGCCTATTGCGTCGAAGGGCTGGAGCCTGATCGGGAGCGGATCGCCGAACTGGTGCGCCGCTCGCTGATGCTGGTCACCGCGCTCGCGCCGAAAATCGGCTATGACGGCGCCGCTCAAATCGCCAAGGCGGCGCATGCGCATGGAACGAGCCTGCGCGAGGAGGCGCTGGCCTCCGGCCTCGTCACGGCGGAAGAGTTCGACGCCTTGGTTCGGCCCGAGGCCATGCTCGCGCCGCGCGACTGATTTTCGCTGGCGCTGGCTGAACGGCTCAATTGTGC
>CAWESJ010000242.1:0-3870 GCA_963811015.1 uncultured Alphaproteobacteria bacterium
AGAGCAGCGTCAGAATGGTGGCCGCCAGCATGCCGCCGAAGACGGTCGTACCGATCGACTGGCGGCTCGCCGCGCCGGCGCCAGACGCGATCATCAGCGGCACGACTCCGAGGATGAAGGCGAAAGCCGTCATCAGGATCGGACGCAGTCGCAAGCGTCCCGCTTCCATCGCTGCTTCGACGATGCCGAGCCCCTCCTCGCGGCGGCGCTTAGCGAATTCGACGATCAGGATCGCATTCTTCGCCGCGAGGCCGATCAGCATCACGAAACCGATCTGCGAATAGACGTCGATCTGCATTCGCGGCACCAAAGCGCGAACAGCGCACCGAAGAGCGCGAGCGGCACCGCGAGCAGCACCATGAAAGGCATGGTCCAGCTTTCATATTGCGCGGCGAAGATCAGAAACACGAAGACGATCGCGAGCGCCGAAGATGACGCGAGGCGATCGAGCCCGCCTTGAGTTCCTGGAAGGTGATGCCGGTCCATTCATAGCCGAAGTCGTGCGGCAGAGCCTCCGCAGCGGCACGCGCCATGGCCGCGACCGCCTGGCCCGAACTATAGCCCGGTGCGGCGCGCCATTGATCAGGGCCGAGGCATAATTGTTGTAATGCGGAACGGTCTCCGGGCCGATGATCGGCCGCAGAGGGCCAAGCGTGCTCAGCGGCACCATACCGCCGGTCGCATTGCGTACATAAAGCCGCGAAATATCCGTCGCCGAGGCGCGCGCGTCCTTATCGGCCTGCACCGTCACGCGGAAGGTGCGCCCAAACAGGTTGAAATCATTGATATAGAGCGAGCCGAGATAGATCTGCAGCGTGTTGAAGACATCGGGCAGGCTCAGGCCCAACAGCTTCGCCTTGTTGCGGTCGAGGTCGTAGTTGAACTGCGGCGTCGAGGTGCTGAAGGAGGAGAACAACTGCTGCGGATTGAGCTCCGGCTGCTTGCGCGCCTCGGCGATCAGCGCCTGCGTCGCCTCATTCAGCGCGGAGCTGCCGCGGCCGGTCAGATCCTCGACCTCGAATTCGAAGCCGCCGGTCGTGCCGAGGCCCGGGATCGACGGCGGGTCGAAGCTCAGCGCGAAGGCGTCGGGAATCGCCAGCAGTTTCGGCCGAACGTCGGCGACGATGCGCGAGGCGTTCTGCTCCGCGCCGCGCTCGTCCCAAGGTTTCAGAATGGCGAATTCAACCGCGGAATTCGATTGCGCCGCATTGGTCAGGAAGTTGAGGCCGCTGATCGAGCCGACAATGTCGACGCCGGGCGTCGCTTGCAGAATGTCGCGCACCTGTCTGGGCGACAGCGTCCGTGCGCTCCAACGAAGCGCCGTCCGGCAGCTGGATGACGACGAAGAAATAGCCCTGATCCTCGACCGGCAGGAAGGTCGAGGGGATGCGCGTCCAGACCACATAGGTCGCAGCAAGCCCAACGCGACGAAGACGCCGAGCAAGCGCCCAGCGCGATGCGATCAAGCTCCGGACAAGCCGGGCATAGCCGTGCGAGAGCCGGTCGAAGCCGGCATTGAACCAGCGGAACAGGATGAAATTTGACTCGCGGCCGATGCCGCAGAAAGGCGGCGCTGAGCGCCGGGCTGAGGGTGAGCGAATTGAAGGCCGAGATGCCGACCGAGATCGCGACCGTCAGCGCGAACTGATTGTAGAGATCGACCGGCGACGCCCGGGATAAAGGCGACAGGCACGAAGACCGCCATCAGCACCGCGGTCGTCGCGATGATCGGCCCGGTCACCTCGGACATCGCCTTGCGAGTGGCTTGCAAGCGGCGGCAGGCCGGCCTCCAGCTGGCGCTCGACATTCTCGACGACGACGATCGCATCATCGACGACAAGGCCGATGGCGAGCACCATGCCAAGCAGGCTCAGCATATTGAGTGAAAAGCCGAGCGCTTCCATGATCGCGAGCGTCGCGACGAGCGACACGGGAATGGCGATCGTCGGTATGATCGTCGTGCGCCAACTTTGCAGGAAAACGAACACCACCGCGATGACGAGCGCGAGCGCTTCGCTCAGGGTCAGGATCACGTCCTTCATCGCGGCGGAGACGAAGCGCGTCGTATCATAGTGCATCGCATAGGCGATGCCTTGCGGGAAGCGCTTCGAGAGCTCATCCATCTTGTCTTTGATGCGCTGCTGAAGATCGAGCGCGTTCGACCGGGGAGCTGAAAAATGCCGAGAATCGACACTCGGGTCGTTACCGAAGAAGGCGCTCGACGTATATTGCAAGGCGCCGAGTTCGATCCGCGCGACGTCGCGCAGCCGTACGACCGAGCCGGCACTGGGGTCGGCACGCACGACGATGTCGCCGAACTGCTGCCGGATCGCTCAACCGGCCGAGCGCATTGACCTGCATCTCGAAGGCCGTGCCGGGCGGCGCGGGCGATTCACCGATCTTGCCGGCCGCGACCTGGATATTTTGCTCGGCGATCGGCGTTCTGCACGTCGACCGCGGTGATGCCGAGAGTGGCGAGCTTGTCGGGATCGAGCCAGATGCGCATGGAGTAGCGCCGCTCGCCAAAGATCTGCACATCACCTACGCCTTGCAGGCGTTTCAGCGGATCGGCGATCTGCAAATAGGCATAATTGCTGAGCGTCACCGGATCGACGGAATGATCCGGCGACGTGAGATTGACGATCAGCACGAAGTTCGGATTTTGCTTCTTGATCGTCACGCCGCCCTGATTGACGATCGCCGGCAAAGAAGAGGCGGCCTGCGAGACGCGGTTCTGCACGTCGACTGCGGCGATAGCTGAGCGGATAGCCGACATCGAAGGTGATGGTGATCGTCGATGAGCCGTCGTTCGAACTCGACGATGACATATAGGTCATGCCTTGAACGCCGTTGATCTGTTGCTCGAGTGGCGTCGTGACCGTATCGGCAACAACTTGCGCGCTGGCGCCCGGATACATGGCGCTCACCACGACCTGCGGCGGCGTGATGTCGGGGAATTGCGAAATCGGCAAAAGGAAATAGGAGACCGCCCCGGCAAGTACCATGATGATGGCGATCGCCGAGGCGAAGATCGGTCTGTGGATGAAGAAGCTGATCATGAGCGGCAAACTCCGCGCGTGAGCTTAGTCGCAATCCAGCCCGGCAGCGCGGCGGGGCCATCGGCATTGGCTTGTCTTTTGCGCGAAGGACGCATGGGTACTTTAATCCTTAGGCCCCTGCCGAGGCGGAGCTGATCCATTGATTTTTGGCCATCTTCTCGATTGCGGCTTGACGCCGTGGAGCTTGACGTGACAGCTTAGTAATTATACTATGTTACTTACCGGTCACACCTGTCAAGTCGGGCAGGGCGAAATATCGGAGGAAACGGACATGTTGAAAGGATGCGAGGAGACCCGGCCGCGACCGCGGGATCGCATCTTAGAGACGGCCGGCGATTTGTTTCGCAGACACGGGCTGCGCGGAATTGGTGTTGACGCGATCGCGGAAGCCGCCGGCACTAATAAAATGACGCTCTATCGTCACTTTGGCTCGAAAGACGATCTGATTGTCGCCTATCTCCGCGAAGCCGCGGCGGCGAGCGCGGAGATGTGGGGCAATTTCGAAGCCGCGCATCCGGGCGACCCAATGGCACAATTGCATGATTGGGTGCGAGCGGCGGCGGTATGCGCGACGGATGGCCGCGGATGCGACATCGCCAATGCGGCGGTGGAATTGACCGAACTCGATCATCCGGCCCGCAAGGTGATCGAGCAATGCAAAATGGATCACCGCAATCGCCTCGTCGGGCTCTGCCGGGCCGCGCGCATCACGCAGGCGGAGCTGCTTGCCGATATTTTGACGCTGTTGATTGAAGGTGCGCTCGTAAGCTGGCAAACGGTCGGCAGCGAAGGACCCGGCGCGCGATTCGTT
>CAWESJ010000243.1:0-6545 GCA_963811015.1 uncultured Alphaproteobacteria bacterium
CAATGTATTGCTGGCTGCATCGACAAACCGCCGATGCGCGACGCGCGCTAAACTGGTTCCCGCAAATAGGCGACCGGAGCTTTGGCTTTCTTGCTCCGTGCTTTCGCGGGACTTACCGCCCGCTCGCGCCTCGCGTGACGGCCTGGGTTTCGCCCTTCCCCTCGAATTCGGCCTGCAGGGCCAGCGCGCGCGCCTGGGTGATCCGCAAGGCGCAAAATCCATGCACCTCCTCGCGCTGGTAATTGCGGCAGATCATTTCCCGCTGCGAGGAGAATCCGGCCTGCTCGCCGGCGACTTTCTTGATCGCGGCCTTGTCTTTTCCGACGCTCTTCAGCAAAACGCGAAAATTGGCGCGCATATTGGCTTCGACCTGGCCGCGGGCGCGCTCCATCTGCTTGATCTGCGCCGCGTCGATCGCATCGGCCGCGGGGCCCCAGAATCCGGTCGGGTCCGCGCGGCAATCGGCGGCGGCGAATTCGCAAGCGCCTTCCGGGCGGGCCGCGAGCACGGCGCCATCCAAAAGCTCGAGCGAAAACGGGCAGGCTTCGACTTCGACCTCGTAGCGCGCGACGCCATTGGGCGCGCCGACGAATCTGGCCGCGATCGGGGCCGCGGCGACGACTTCGACGCGGCAATCCTCGCCAGGACGCGAGATCGCGCCTCCGGCGAGCACGAGCCGGGTGACCTCGAGGCTTCGTCCGGCTCCCTTTTGAAAAATGATGAGCCCCGCCGATCCGTCGCGCAAAAGATTGCGCCCGATGATGGCGGAGTCGCTTGGCGGCTTCAGGCCGAGCGACTTGAGCTTGACCGGTCCAGCGCCATGATCGGAACCCGGCGTTTCCGATCCGCCAGGCGGCTGCGCTTGAAGAGCGCCCGGCAACATCAGCTGGGCGCGCGCCGGGGCGGGCGCCGCGGCCAGAACCGCCGCGAAAAGCGCGGCCAGGGAAAAATAGGTCAACCGACGGCCCGCTTGAAGCATGAATTGACTCAATGACCTGCGCCGTGCGCCCCATGCGGCCGGCGCCAGGATCAGGTTCATGATTTTGGATTAAATCAATCCAAAATCATGAACCTGATCGATTCCAAAAGTTCAGAGCGGGACGCCGGCGGAAGCCATAGCTGTTTTTCCTTATCCCGCTCTGTTCGGGCGCGGAAAATCGCACGGTTCGCGCCTCCGCGCCAGGGGTCGGGGCCGGGGGCAGGCTTTGGGCGAGGATTGCGGCGCGGCTCGCCGCGAAGTTTGGCGGCCCGCCGCGGGGCTTCGCCTTGCGCCGCTCGATCCTCCTCTCTTATATACGGGGCATCTTACGCGGCGGCCATCTTGCGTTCGCGCGCGGCGACACCAATTTGAACACAGTCGGGGACCGGGCGGCGATTCCGTCCGCCCAATTGCCGGATCGCTTCGGGGTCCGGTGGTCTTGCGGATCGAAAGGAAGAGTGATCATGGGTAAAGTCATCGGAATTGACCTCGGCACCACCAATTCCTGCGTGGCGGTCATGGAGGGCGCGACGCCGAAAGTCATCGAGAACGCCGAGGGCAGCTCGCACCACGCCTTCGATCGTCGCCTTCACCGATGACGGCGAGCGCCTCGTCGGCCAGCCGGCCAAGCGCCAGGGCGTCACCAATCCGGAAAAAACCTTTTTCGCGATCAAGCGGCTCATCGGCCGCACCTTCGAGGACCCGATGACCAAGAAGGACATGGGCCTCGTTCCTTACAAGATCGTCAAGGCGGGCAATGGCGACGCCTGGGTCGAAGCCGGCGGCAAGCAATATTCGCCCTCGCAGATTTCCGCCTTCATCCTGCAGAAGATGAAGGAGACCGCCGAGGCCTATCTTGGCCAGCCGGTGACGCCAGGCGGTCATCACCGTCCCGGCCTATTTCAACGACGCCCAGCGCCAGGCCACCAAGGACGCCGGCAAGATCGCCGGGCTCGAGGTTCTGCGCATCATCAATGAGCCGACCGCGGCGGCGCTCGCCTATGGCCTCGACAAGAAAGGCTCCGGCGTCATCGCCGTCTACGATCTCGGCGGCGGCACGTTCGACATTTCCATTCTCGAGATCGGCGACGGCGTCTTCGAGGTGAAGTCGACCAATGGCGACACCTTCCTCGGCGGCGAGGATTTCGACACCCGTCTCGTCGAATATCTCGCCGATGAGTTCAAGAAGGAGAACGGCATCGACCTGAAGCGGGACAAGCTCGCCCTGCAAAGGCTCAAGGAAGCCGCCGAAAAAGCCAAGATCGAATTGTCCTCGGCGACGCAAACCGAGATCAACCTTCCCTATATCACCGCCGACGCGGCCGGACCGAAACATCTCGCCCTGAAGCTGACCCGGGCGAAATTCGAGGCGCTTGTCGACGATTTGATCCAAAAGACGGTCGAGCCCTGCCGCAAGGCCTTGAAGGACGCTGGGCTGACCGCTGGCGAGATCAACGAGGTCGTGCTCGTCGGCGGCATGACCCGCATGCCCAAAGTGCAGGAGATCGTGAAGAACTTCTTTGGCAAGGAGCCGCACAAGGGCGTCAATCCGGACGAGGTGGTCGCGATCGGCGCGGCGGTTCAGGCCGGCGTGCTTCAGGGCGACGTCAAGGACGTGCTCCTGCTCGACGTGACGCCGCTGTCGCTCGGCATCGAAACGCTCGGCGGCGTCTTCACCCGCCTGATCGACCGCAACACGACCATTCCGACCAAGAAAAGCCAGGTCTTCTCCACCGCCGAGGACAATCAGACGGCGGTCACCATCCGCGTCTTCCAGGGCGAGCGCGAAATGGCGGCCGACAATAAGCTGCTCGGCCAGTTCGATCTCGTCGGCATTCCGGGCGCGCCGCGCGGCGTGCCGCAGATCGAGGTGACCTTCGACATCGACGCCAATGGCATCGTCAACGTGACGGCGAAGGACAAGGCGACCAACAAGGAGCAGCAGATCCGCATCCAGGCCTCGGGCGGTCTCAGCGACACCGACATCGACAAGATGGTGAAGGACGCCGAGCTGCATGCCGCCGAGGACAAGAAGCGTCGCGAACTCGTCGACGCGAAGAACCATGGCGAGGCGATGATCCACACCGCCGAGAAATCGCTCGTCGAATATGGCGACAAGGTCGCCGATGCCGACAAGAGCGCGATCGAGGCGGCCGTCGCCGCCTTGAAGACCGCGCTCGCGGGCGAAGACGTCGAGGCGGTCAAGGCCAGGACGAATGATCTCGCGCAAGCCTCCATGAAGCTCGGCGAGGCCCTCTACAAAGGTCAGGCCGAAGGCCATGGGCGAAGAAGGCGCCCATGCCGAGCCCAAGGACGACGTCATCGACGCCGACTTCAAGGAAGTCGGTCCGGACGACAAGAAAAAATCAGCCTGACGCGGGCGCAGGCGCCCGCTTGGGCGTCTTGCTCATGCGCCGCCGAAGCGGCGAGGCGAAGATAGGGCGTTGTCGTCCCAGTTTTCGGCTCGCCGGCGGGCCGCGCCTTATTTTTAGCCTCCGGCGCCGCGAGACGGCGGGAGCGAGCTCAAAGGCAGCGCAGCGCCACTGCCGCTTTTCAGTCTCCCGTCCCAAAAATTATGCGATTTTTATCGGCGCCGGCGGGCGAGAGCATGACGCCGAAAACCAGCAACCGGTTTTCGGATGACATCATGCTCTAGAGCGCGTTCCGATTGGATGGAATTCAATCCAATCGATAAGAACGCGCTCCAGATCAATAAGTTGGAGCATGTTCTCATGAGACGTCGGATATATCCGATGTCTTAATGTCGAAAAAGTCGGTCAACTTTTTCGGAACATGCTCTAATGTTTTGATGAGAGACGGATTCAGACTTTGGATCGAACCGCGAAGCAATTCCATCTAAAGTCATCCGGCTCTCGTGCGTCGGCGGCCTCGACCTCGCCCGACCCTGTCGCTATCATGCGGCCAACCGCACGGAATTTGCTTCGCGCGCGGCGTTGGCGCGCGGATGGGACAAGCGCATTCGCGGGGCGGTTGAAGCGCCCCCGGGGGACTTGCTCGTCGGATCGAAACAGCCGATCGGCGCCTTTCGCGATACGGTCCCGCCTCCACGCGAGGCCACGGGCTCGCGCCGAAGGCGATAGCGGCTTAAGCGCCCAGGAACGTAGAATTCAGGCGTGGAAATTGGAACGCGACGGACGATGAGCAGACGCGACTATTACGAGATTCTCGGCGTTGCCAAGACTTGCACCGAAATCGAGATGAAATCCGCCTTCCGCAAGGC
The DNA here is from genome assembly GCA_963811015.1 of uncultured Alphaproteobacteria bacterium. Taxonomy (GTDB): domain Bacteria; phylum Pseudomonadota; class Alphaproteobacteria; order Rhizobiales; family Beijerinckiaceae; genus Methylocapsa. The sequence goes on from CAWESJ010000243.1 coordinate 4,221, forward strand.
GGCGATGGATTGCCATCCCGACCGCAATCCGGGCGACGCCGAGGCGGAGCTCAAGTTCAAGGAATTGAACGAGGCCTATCAGACCTTGTCCGACGCGCAGAAGCGCGCGGCCTACGACCGCTATGGCCATGCCGCTTTCGAACATGGCGGCTTCGGCGGCGGCGAGGGGTTCGCCGCGTCCATGGCGGATATTTTCGACGATCTCTTCGGCAACGTCATGGACGGCCGGCGCGGCGGAGGACGCAATGGCGCGGGGCGCGGCTCCGACCTGCGCTACAATATGGAAATCACGCTGGAAGAGGCCTTCGCCGGGAAAACCGCCTCGCTGACCCTGCCGACCTCGATCACATGCGAGGCCTGCGCCGGCTCAGGCGCCAAGCCCGGCGCAAAACCGCGCATGTGCCCGACCTGCGGCGGCCACGGGCGCGTGCGGGCGCAGCAGGGCTTTTTCGCGATCGAGCGCACCTGTCCGGCCTGTCATGGCCGCGGCGAAATCATCGACGACCCCTGCCCTCCCTGCGGCGGCTCCGGGCGGGTCACGCGCGACCGCAGCCTTTCGGTCAATATTCCGCCGGGAGTCGAGGACGGAACCCGCATCCGCCTCGGCGGCGAAGGCGAGGCCGGGACCAGGGGCGGGCCGGCCGGAGACCTCTATATTTTCGTCTCCACCAAGCCGCATCCCTATTTTCAGCGCGACGGGGCGGACCTGTTCTGCCGCGTGCCGATTTCGATGGTCCAGGCGGCGCTCGGAGGCGAGGTCGAGGTGCATACGATCGACGGCGCCCAAGCCAAAGTCAAGATTCCAGAAGGAACCCAATCCGGCAAGCAGTTCAAGCTCAAATATAAAGGGATGCCGGTGCTCCGTTCGCGCGACATTGGCGACCTTTATATCCAGGTGACGGTCGAGACGCCGCAAAGCCTGACCAAGCGGCAACGCGAACTGCTTGCGGAATTCGAGTCCCTGTCCTCGCATAAGACGCATCCCGAAATCGGCCGGCTTCTTCGCCAAGATGAAGGATTTCTTCGAGAATTTGAGCAGCCAGTAGGCCGCCCGCCCGCATTGGCCGCGCCCGCCGGAAGCGCGCGCCATTGAAGGCGGGGCGTCGCGCGCTATTTGCACGCGAGCGAATACGCGTGGCGAGCGGCCGCGCGGCTGGAATATTACTGTTTCTTGACGCTGAGCCAATTGTCGGCGATTTTCCCCGCCCGGGATTTCCCCTTCCGCCAGAAACGAGGACAATTCTCTTGCTCGGCCATTCCTCGCGTCCGGACCAGCGCCGCGCTCCGGCGCCCAACATACCAATCGAGGAGCGCCTCGCCGACGAGGCGCGCTTTTTCAAGTCCTGGCTCGACAATCCGATGATCGCCGGCGCCGTCTCCCCCTCCGGCCGGCAGCTGGCGCGCATGATGGCCCGCTATGTCGATCCGCAGGAGCCTGGCCCGATCATCGAGCTTGGACCCGGCACCGGAGCGATCACGGAAGCTCTCTTGCATAGGGGAGTGGCGCCCGACCGGCTTTATCTGGTCGAATTCGATCCGGGCTTTTGCCGGCTGCTCGCGCGGCGCTTTCCCGGCGTCCATATCATCAGGGGCGACGCCTATCGCTTGAGCGAGACTTTGGCGGCGCATCTCAGCGCGCCCGCCGCGGCGATCGTCTCGAGCCTTCCCCTCTTGATGAAGCCTGAGAGGCGCAGGCTCGCGCTTCTGGCCGACGCCTTCACGCGGCTGGCGCCGAATGGGCGTTTTATCCAATTCACCTATGGCCCGGTTTCGCCGATCCCGCGCGGGCGCGTCGGCGGCCCCGCGTTTCACGTCGAAGGCTCGCCGCCGGTCTGGTGGAACCTGCCGCCGGCGCGCGTCTGGATTTATCGGCGGCGCGGCCCCGAAACGCCGCCAGCGGCCGCCAGTTCGAGGCAGGATTTCCTCGGCAGGGTCAGATTTGGCGCGGGGCAAATGCAGACCCAGCTGATGAAGGAGATCGAGGGCGCGAAAGCCAAGTTCCGGCTGAAAGCGAGGGCGCGGCAGTTGCGGCGCCAAAGCGCGCGGCTCGAGCCGGCGCTGCGGATTTTGCGCCGGCTGCCAGATCGCGACAAGCTGCGCCGGCCGCGATGACCGCCCCCGCCCCGGCCCGCCAGGACGCCGCGCCGGGGCGCGAAAGGCTCATCGCGGCGCTGGATTTCGCTACAGCGCGCGAGGCGGAGAAAATGGTCGCGCGCCTGGGCGACAGCGTCTCGTTCTACAAGATCGGGATGGAGCTCGCCTATGGCGGCGGCCTGCCCCTCGCCCAAGACCTGATCAAGGACGGCAAGCGGGTCTTTCTCGATC
>CAWESJ010000244.1:0-9650 GCA_963811015.1 uncultured Alphaproteobacteria bacterium
GATTTTCGGCGTCATGCGCTTTGGCCTCGGCGCATTTTGGCCGGCGATTGCTGGCATGGGCGCAAGGCTGCGCGCGAAGCGTTGCGCGCCGCCATGGCTTTCACTATAAGTGCGGCCGTCGGAGTGTAGCGCAGCCCGGTTAGCGCACTAGTCTGGGGGACTAGGGGTCGTGGGTTCGAATCCCGCCACTCCGACCAGCCGGCCGAGCGAACGGTTCTTGCTTTCGTGGCTTTGGAGCTAGTTTGGGAATCGAGCCGCTGCGCCGACGAGCTTGGCCGCCTGAATTGAGTCCGGCCGAGGCCGTCCATGAGAAATCTAAAAAAGCAGCTTGATTGCTATGACGCGCTGCCAGCGTCCTTGCGAAAAATACTGGCGAACGCCGCGTTCGATTGGGATGCGACTCTGGTCGCGGCCGCCCTGGAGCTCGGCGCAGCGGCCGAGGGCGTGATTGCGCGAATCCTCGAAGACGAGCAGAGGCGGCTTCCGATCGACGCCTATGTCATGTATGGGCCGGATCATCCCGGCGCCGCGCGCAATGTCCAGGCGAACTGGCTAAGATACTACCATTACCCGACCAAGACCGGCTATTGGTGGGGCCGCTGACGCCATGGAGCGCCAACTCGGCTAAACATATGGGCCTTCGCCGATCGGGATTTGCCGCTTCCGGCCGTGACTGGATTGGTCGCGGACCGCGCCATGCGCCGACAATGTTGGCTTAGATCAAGCCTTGGAACCGGCGCCGTTCTTGCTCGCAGCTTCACGCCGAATGAACCCGCGGCGGCGACCCGGCGGCTTCGCGCCGCATAGGCGAGACGTCGCGGCTCCGGCGCGGTTTCCGATCGGAATCGCTTCATTTGATCGGCTGGCGCTTGCGTCGGACCAATCAATTCTAGCATGTGGGGTGATTGGGCGAACTGATCGACCTGTCTCGAAACAGGCTCAGGCGGCCTCTGAAGGTTGGACCTCCGAAAGCGCGAAAACGGGAAACTAAAAATGTTCGAAGGATGGCTAATTCAGGTGACTTCGGGGAACCCTGCGGAGGGGGACCAGGACGTGGCGCTCTATGCGTCCTGGGTGCCCAAGGAGGATGACGCAGTGCTGAATGTGATCAAGACATTCAATCTTACCGACGACCATATCGTCTCCATGGTCATTGACCTGCCGAAAGAGACCTTTGAAAAGCTGGGCCTGAAGCCGGGCGAAGCCGGTCCTTACAGAGAAGTCGAATAGGCTCGCTTCGATCAGGGGACAGCCGGGTCATTCGGCTCGTCTCTTTTGGATGGCTTCACGGCGCCTCGGCCGGATTTTCTCCTTCGGGGCGGCTGCGCGTCCGGCGCTTCATCTCGCCCGCTTCCCAGTAGAGACGGGAACGCCGTCGATCTCTCAAGGGAGCAAATCGACGGCGTGGTTCAAGGCCGCCATTGCGGACGTCCGCGCTTTAGCGCGGCGTCCTGGTCTCTGGAGGGGTCAGCCGTTGGTCGTCTTAAAGTCCGACACCGCGAAATCAAAGAATTTCGAAATGTCGTATGCGGTGCCTTTTTCTTTGAACTTCTGGTTCTGCACCGTATAGGCGGCGAGGCTTTTCTGCGTCGCTTTATCGATGAACATGACTTCATAGCTGCCATTGCTCAAATCGTCGAGCGTAAACGCCTCGATCTCCTTGCCGCCAGTCTGGAATTCTAACCGAGGTAATGCCACGTCTCGCCTCCGAGCGCCTGAATTAAAAGCACGCGCGACATACACCAGCTTAGCGATAGGCGCCAGAGCATATCTCAAGAAAATCTCGCCCGCGTTTATTGTGTTTGGACGGGCTTGACAGAATTGATCTGAATACCGGACCGGCCGTTTCCGCGCGGCCCTATTCGTTCGCGCTCGCCTCGATAGCGAGCTTCTTCAAAAGCGCGCCCGGCGCCTGGATCGAAGTCAGGTCCGCGAGGCCAAGGCCGTCTCGCGCCGTCATGACCAGATGGAAGGATTTCGGGTTGGCGACGAATTTGGCGACGGCCGCCGCAATGGCTTGCGCCGCGGGTCCGTTTTCGAGCAGCAAGGGCAGGTAGACCGTCGCCGCCCTCGCATAGGTTTGCCGCATCTCGTCAACCGATTTATGTTGCCGCGCCGCTTGCCTGGCGATCAGCTTCTCGAAAAGCCCCGTGTTTTCAACGCGTAAATCCAGCTTCTTCAGGAGCGCGTCGAGCACTGCAATGCTCGCCGTCATCGGATTGGACGAAAACAGAGTCCTGGCGACATTGCTGAAAAGGCCGGAGATTTGCAGCTTTCCCATATCGGCGCCTTCGAGCGCGATCGTGTCGAGTGAGAGTTCCCGCCCGGCCTCGTCCCAGGCGATGGCGGCGCGGCTCGAAAGGTCGAGCTGCGAATACCCCATGGCGGCGAGGTCCCTGAGCGCGCCTTCGCCGCCTTGGTCGAGGCGGTGGGTGAAATGATCGAGCGCGGCCTCGATCCGTGTCGGCGCGCCTTCCGTTTCATTGGAGGTGCGGATTTCCAGACGAGCGACCTCGAATGCGGCGCGGGCGCTGTCTCGGCCCGGTTTCGGATCGGCTATATCGGCGTCGAGCCGGGTCCAGACGATGTCCTCGGCGACCGGCGGATTGGTCCCGCCAGGCGCAGCCAAAGCGGCGCCTTGGCCATGCGCCGGAGAGCCGGCGAGCGCATCCTGCAGCCGGCCCAAATTGATCCGGCGAAGGGCGAGCCCTTCCAAGCCGATCTTCGCCGCCTGATTCGCAAACGCCAAATTCTGAACTGTGAGTCCGTCGAGCTTCGCGCCATCCAGTTGCGCGATCGCCGCATGTCCAATCGAAAGGCTTAGGGCCCCCTCGTCCCCGCGCATGGCGAATTTCAGATCGCTTGCGTCCATCTCGTCGATCGAGACGGAATCCAGAATATCGGCGTAGGCGAGCGCGCCGCGCGTCTTGCGTTCGAGCGGCGCTTGATCGGCGTCCTTCGCTTCATCCCAAGCCATGCGCAGGGGACGCGCCTTCACCCCGCGTCCCGACAGGGCGGCGACGCCAAGATCGTAACGCGCGGTCGCATTGGAAAGATGAAAGCCATCGATCGCAAAACTTTCATAGAGCGCGGCCTCTGGTTCGGCCGGATCGGCTCGGAGTCCGCTCGCGATGCGGGCGGCGAGGACCAGATCGACGGATTTCGCGCTCATATGGCCATAAGCGCCCTCCGCGTCGCCGAAATCTGGGTCTGACATGGAAAAGCTCGCGCCCTCCGCGCGCGCCGCGGCGGCCTTGCCCTTGACGATATCGGTGAGCAAAATATCTCGATAGATAAATTTTTGTTCGAGAGGCGCGCGCTTCGAGATTGTGATGAGTTCGGGGATCGCGACGGCGGAGGCGGAGAGTTCCGCGACTCTTTCGCCGATCGACGCGCCGCTTTTGAAATCGAGAATTCGGGCGAGTTCCGCAGGCCCGACGGAGCTTCCTGACAATTCGATGCGGCGGATCTTGACGGTCGCAAGCGCGGTCTCGATCGTCACATCGTCCGCGCGCGCCATATTGCCTTCGGCGAGCGCTTCAGCCGCCGGGAAAAAGGCCGCCGGCGCAGCCGCGAGCCGAAGCGCGCCGATACGAACCGAGACTCCGGGCTCATTCCACGCGAGGCCGAGGATGCGAATTTGACGAGCCCAGGGATCGGCGGCGATCTGATCCGCTTTCAAAGACGTCGCATGCGCGGCGATCGCGTCAAAGGCGCGGCGCGCCGCCTGTTGGGCCGAGAAATCAGCGGCGCCGGCAAACAGTGCGGCGAAAGCCGACAGACAGAAGCAGGCGCGGCGCGCCGCCTTCCAACGCATTCGAACCTCGTGAGCCAGAGCGACAGGGAGGCGCGTCGCCGCGCGCCGGCGACCATATCACGAATTCATTTGAAAGCTTTTGGCGGTTTCGCCGCGCAAACCGCCCTGCGCGGCGATGCAAACGCGCGAGTCGCGTCGCAAAGCCGACGCGCGCCAAAGAGGCGCTCTACAGGTCGGAAGACCTTGGCGCCCGTCGCCAGGGGGCAGATCAAGCGCGCGGGCCGCGCTGGATCTGTGCGTTCAGCCGATCGAGACCCTGCTCCGGGAGCAGGACGCCAGCGAGCGAGGGCGCATTGGAGCAAAACCCACTTATGGGCTTGACCGTTGCCGGGACTCACAAATTTTCACGGCCGTGAGTCTCAGACGGCTTTGATCCTAGACGGCGAAGCTCGAGCCGCAGCCGCAGGAGGCGGTCGCCGCCGGATTGCTGATTTTAAACATCCGGCCCATGAGATCGTCGATAAAGTCGATCCGGCAGCCGCGCAAATATTCGAGCGAGATCTGATCGACCAGCACTGTCGCGCCGTCGCGCTGCAAGACAAGATCGTCGTCGGTCCGTTCGGTGGTGACGTTATAGGTATAGGTGAAACCCGAGCAACCGCCGCCGTCGACGCCGACGCGCAAGACGGAGCCCGGGGCTTCGGTTTTCAAGATCTCAGCAACGCGCCGCGCGGCGGCTTCGGTCAATTCGACGGGGGCTTCGACTGCGACTTCGGTCATTTTGAAAACCTCGATAGGAAACCTCGCCTGCATAGCAAGCAAAATTTATGCTAAGGTTGAGAACTCTTGCCTCGCCCTTGAATAGGGAACATATGTCGCGTGCTCGGCGGCCGCAACAAGCCGCGCCGGGGAATTGGATCTCCATGCAAGCTTTTGCTTTTCCGCCGGCGCGCGCGCCTTACGCGGCGGATGCGGCGCGAACGCGCGGGCGCCTGATCGACGAGCCCATCTCGCCGTCGCGAACCGAATTTCAGCGCGATCGCGACAGGATCATCCATTCGACCGCCTTCCGAAGGCTCGCCCACAAGACGCAAGTCTTCGTCCCTCACGTAGGCGATCATTTCCGCACAAGGCTCACCCATTCGCTGGAGGTCGGCCAGATCGCCCGCGCGCTCGCCCGCGCCCTCGGCCTCGACGACGACCTCGCCGAGGCGCTCGCCCTCGCGCATGATCTCGGCCACACGCCGTTTGGCCATACCGGCGAGGATGCGCTCGACGAATTGATGCGCCCCTATGGCGGGTTCGACCACAACGCCCAGGCGCTGCGGATCGTGACCAAGCTTGAGCGGCGCTATGCGGCTTTCGACGGCCTCAACTTGACGTGGGAGACGCTGGAAGGTCTCGTCAAGCATAATGGCCCACTGCTTCAGCCCAATGGCGAGCCGGTCGGCCGCTACGCCAAGCGCGGGCTCCCCATGGCGCTGGTCGAATTCGACGCGGTCCAGACGCTGGAGCTCGCCCGATTTCCCAGCGCCGAGGCGCAAGCCGCGGGGATCGCCGACGACATCGCCTATAATGCGCATGACATAGACGACGGCTTGCGCGCTGGGCTGATCGATTTTTCGCAAATTGCCGAGGTCGATTTCCTCCGCGACATAGGCAGCGAAATCGAATCGCTGCATCCGGGCCTCGAACCCGCGCGGGTCATTCATGAGCTGGTTCGCCGTCTCATCACCCATTTCATCGAGGATGCGATCGAGGAAAGCCAGCGGCGCATCGCCGCGAGCGGAGCGGCGAGCGTCGAGGACGTGCGCGGCCAGGGCGCGCCTTTGATCGGCTTTTCGCAGGCGACGACCAGCGTGGACAGGCTGATCAAGAGCTTTCTCTTCCAGAATATGTACCGGCATCAGCGCCTCATCAGCATCCGGGAACAGGCCGCTGAAATCATTCGAAATTTGTTTCCTCAATTCTTCAAGGTCCCCGAGCTCATGCCCGAGGAATGGGCCGCGGCCGCGGTCAGGATCGGCTCCGACGAGGCCAAGCGCGCCCGTCTCGTCTGCGACTATATTGCTGGGATGACCGATCGCTATGCCGTCGCCGAACATCGAAGGCTTTTTGACGAAGCCCCCGATTTGCGTTAGAGCGCATACGCGCCACAGGACCATGCGCGCTCTCTATCCTTTTGATTTAGCGGCTGTTCCTGACCTGCGCTCGGCGACGCGATCTGCGCTTGGCGGCGCGTCGGCCTTGGCGCGATCGTCGCGGCGGGCCGCATCGAAAGGGTCGGGCGCCCGAGTTTTCCAGGTTGCAGCAAAGTTGGATTGAATGAATCTGTTTGCCGAGTTTCACGACCGCATCGCGGCGATCCTCAAAAGAATTATCGCAAGCGGCCGCTTGCCGGAAGATCTCGAGCTTGGCCGATTTGTCGTCGAGCCGCCGCGCGATCCCTCGCATGGCGATCTCGCCGCCAATGCAGCCATGGTTTACGCCAAGGAGGCCAAGGCCTCATTCGCCAATCCGCGCCAGCTCGCGGTCGAGATCGCCGCCGCGCTCGCCGAGGATCCCGAAGTCGCCGAGGCCGAGGTGGCGGGGCCGGGCTTCATTAATATTCGGGTTAAGCCGCATGTCTTCGCGCGCGTCCTTCGGGCGGCGCTGGAGCAGGGGGCGGACTTCGGCCGGCCACCCAAGGAAAGCGCCGCCGGGCTCAAAATCAATGTCGAATATGTTTCGGCGAACCCGACCGGGCCGATGCATGTCGGCCATGGACGCGGCGCGGTGTTTGGCGACGCGCTCGCAAATCTGCTCGAATTCGCCGGCCATTGCGTGACGCGCGAATATTATATCAACGACGCGGGCGCCCAGGTCGACGTTCTCGCCCGCTCCGCGCACCTGCGCTATCTGGAGGCGTTGGGCGAAAAGATCGGCGAAATTCCCGAGGGGCTCTATCCAGGCGAATATTTGCAGAGCGTCGGCGCGGCCCTTGCGGAAAAATATGGCGCCGAACTCGCCAACCGGCCGGAAAACGAATGGCTGGAAGACGTCCGCGCCGCGGCGATTGACGGCATGATGGCGATGATCCGCGCCGATCTCGCCGCGCTCAATATCCAGCATGAGGTGTTTTTCTCGGAACGCTCCCTAACCCGAGGGCCGGAGGGCGATCAGGTCGCCGCTGCGATTGCCGAGCTGCGCCGGCGCGATCTCGTCTATCAAGGACGTCTGGCGCCGCCCAAGGGTCAGCCCATCGAGGATTGGGAGGACCGCGAGCAGGTTCTGTTCAGATCGACTTCGTTTGGCGACGACGTCGATCGGCCTTTGCTGAAATCGGACGGCTCCTACACCTATTTCGCCTCGGACATCGCCTATCACAAGGCCAAGATCGATCGCGGCTACGCCGTTTTGATCGACATTTGGGGCGCCGATCATGGCGGCTATGTCAAGCGGATGCGCGCGGCCGTGGAGGCCTTGTCGGAAAGCAGGGTCAGCCTGGACGTCAAGCTCTGCCAGCTCGTCAAATTGATGCGCCAGGGTGAACCTGTGAAAATGTCGAAGCGCTCGGGCGAATTCGTGACCTTGCGCGAGGTGGTCGATGAAGTCGGCGTCGACGCGGTGCGCTTCATCATGCTTTTCCGTAAGAATGACGCGCCTTTAGAGTTTGATCTTGCGAAAGTAATTGAACAATCGAAGGATAATCCGGTCTTCTATGTGCAATATGCCCATGCCAGGGCGAAATCGGCGTTGCGCCAGGCAGTTGCGACAATTCCTGGAATTGATACATCAGCCCCGGCTTTGGCTGCGGCGAACCTGGCCCTGCTGGAAGACCAGGGCGAGCGGGAGCTTATCAGGCTCATTGCGCAATTTCCTCGGGCCGTGGAGGCGGCGGCCTTTGCGCATGAGCCGCACAGGCTCGCTTTCTACCTGCATGATCTTGCGTCCAGCTTGCATTCGCATTGGACGCGCGGCAAAGATCAGCCACAATTACGATTTCTTAATGAAGAACAGCCAGATTTGACACTTGCGAGGCTGGCGTTGGTAAAGGCGTTGGCGACCATTCTGGCGTCTGGCCTTGGTGTTTTGGGGGTCGGCGCGCCGGAGGAAATGCGCTAGAGCGCGTTCCGATTGGATGAAATCATCCAATCGATAAGAACTCGCTCCAGATCAATAAACTAGAGCATGTTCTGATCGAAAAAGTCGGTCAACTTTTTCGGAACATGCTCCAGGCCGCTTCGGCCGCGCAATCTTTGGCCGGCATTTCTCGCCGGCATTTTTCTCGATGGCGCCGCGAGCCGAATTCGAGGCGCAGTTCGCCAGAGACTTTGCCGACGCTTGAGTCTGTCGGCAAGGAGCAGCGTCCGCCGCGCATTGTCACCGAGGGCCATGGGTCCCCGGGGGCGACGCCAGAAGCGGGCTCCACAATCGCAGCGTCGTCAACGGTGGCGAAACAGCCCCGCGGCGCGCATGCGGCAGGAGGTAGAAAACATGCGCGAGCCTGTTGTGAAACGGCGCCCGTTGATCGACGTCGATGAATTCGAGCGGCGTTTGCGCCAGCCGAGCGCCACAAATCGTATCGACAATGATCCGCTCATCGAACTTGCGCGCCTCCCTGGCGGAGGAGAGGACCCTTATAAGAACGTATTCGAGCCGGTTTCGCGTCAGCTCGCGGAACCCTGGGACGAAAACGCGCGCATGCCGCTTTATCCGCAGGAGACTCACGACGCGCAGGAGAGTCGCTCCGCCGTCGACTTCGCTGCGATAGAGGCAGGACTGCTCGGCGCGGGGCCGCACGATTTTGCGTCGCAACAGCTTGGGGCGATCCCGGGGGGGCCGAACCAATCCGAGGATTTCATAGGCGACGACCTTGGATCGGACCACTGGCGGCATGAGGACGGACCCGAATTGCCTTATTCTGAGCAAGGCGGCGACGACGAAATCAGGTCGAAACGGCCACTTTACCTTATGGGCGCGATCATCGTCGTCGGAATTGTCGGCATAGGCGCGAGTTTCGCCTTCAAGGGGAGCGTTTCCGGTCCGCGCGAGATCGCAACGATCAGGGCCGCCGATGGGCCGGTAAGATTCAACCCGAAGCGACCGCCGCCGCCGACGCGCCGAACCAGGACGTCTCTATTTTGAATAGCGCGCCGCAACCGACGCCGGTCGCGCTGGTCAATAATGCGGAACAACCGGTCGACCTCGCGCAAGCGGCGGAAAAAGCTTCGCGCGCGCTTGGTTCGAGCTCCGCCCGGCCGCATTCGGATGATGGCGCGCTTAGCGGGGCCGCGAGCGTTCCGGTTCCGCCGCCGCCGGAGCAGTCGCCGCAACGCGCGCAAGCGCCGCTCAGCATTGCCGCCTTAATCGAGCCGAAAAAAGTGAAAACAATATCGGTGCGGCCGGATAACACGGTGATTCCAAACGACAAGCCGCCGAACGCCGCCCAGGCTGCGATGCAGTCCGGGGCGCGTCCAGGGGCAGATCCAAGCAAAGCCTCCACGCCAAAAACAACCGCGCGGGTCACGACGACCCCTAAGCCGGCTCCGGCGGCTGGGTCCAAGTCCGGCCAGGTTTCGCAAGCCGCGAATTCCGCCAGGGCCAAGCCGGTGCAGGTCGCCGAGGCCACGCCGGGAGCCGCGCCCGGCAAGACCGGCGGCGGGGCTTTCTCCGTGCAGCTCGCAGCGCCCGAATCCGAGCAGGAGGCGCGCACCATCCAGCTGCGGCTCATGAAAAAGCTCGGCGGTCAATTGTCGGGATTTCATCCCGCGATCCACAAGGCCTCGGTCGGCGCCAAGACGGTCTATCGCGTCCGAGTTCCCAATCTGTCGCATGATGAAGCAACTTCCTTGTGCCAGAAGATTTAAGGCGGCGGCGGCGCATGTTTCGTCGCCAGGAACTAAAGCGGCCG
>CAWESJ010000245.1:0-8014 GCA_963811015.1 uncultured Alphaproteobacteria bacterium
ATCCCTTTGGCCATTCCCAGCCGGCCGCGACCCTCGGCGCTTCAAGACGCCTAGCGCGCTCCAATTGGACAGACGCGTCCAATCGATAAGAACGCGTCCAGATCAATATGTTGGCGCATGGTCTGATCGCAAAATTCGGCCAAGTTTTTCGGAACGTGCTCTATGTAAAATCGCGCGCCCGATATAGGCTCGCAAAAGAATTGAGGAGACGCTTATGGCCGAGCCGAAGGAAATCGAACATTTTCTTGCTCATGCGATCAGAACGCGCATTCTGGACGGCAGCGGCAAGCTGACCGAAGTCGCGACGCGCGACGGCGTTCTCGAGGTCACCTTCTCGGGCGTCACCGATGACGCGCATGTGCTGGATACGGTCAGCGGCGCCGTGCTCGATTTGCGCCTGCAATTGGAGGTTGTGCCCGATCTCGATGTGAGAATCCGGCGCGCCTGAGGCGCGCAGGCGCGGCCTCAGGCCGAAATCAAGCGTCAAAAAAGGGCGCGACGAGCTTTGCGAGCGCAAGCCGATAGGCGGCGAAGGAGAAGGTCGCGTCATAGGCGGCGCGCGTGTCGGCGAAACGGCGATCCGGCGCAGGCGCGTCGCGCGCGGCCGCCGCCTGCCGCAGCGCGGCCGCAAAGCCCTCCGCATCGGACGCCAAGGCGACATTGGCGAATTTCGCCGGGTTCAGTCCGGAGCCGCGAAACGCATGGGGCGTGGCGATCAAGGGCGCGCCGCTCGATAAGGCCTCGATCATCTTGATCGAAATTCCATGCCCCTGCGTCGTCGGCAGCAGGACGGCGGCGGCGCTGCGATAGGCGGCGCCAAGATCATCGACGCGGCCGTGAAACAATGCGGCGTGCTTCTTCAAAAGGCTCGGCGCGCGGAGCTCGAAGGCGCCTTTGATATTGCCGAGGATCTTCACCGGAACGTCCGGCGCGAGCGGCAAAACCTCGGTCAAGAACCAGGACAGGTCGAGAAAATTGGCGTGATTTGCGCTGGCGACAATGATGAAATCGGACCCGCCCGGCCCCGCCGGCGCCGGCGCCACGGCCGGATAGACAAGCGCGTGCCGCTTTTCCGGCAGGAGCTTTTGGAAGGCCTCGGCCTCGTTTTCATTCAAATGAACCAGAAGATCCGCCGGCCGCATGGCTTCAAGTTCGACCGCCAGCATGTCCTCGAACCGGGCCTGAGGCGCCAAGGTCCAGCCGGCCTCGTTCCTCAGCGCATATTGGCGCGCCTGGAGATCATGCGTGTCAAGGAGCGTCGGGCAGCCGCGTTTTTCGCGCAGGCGCATGGCCAAAGGCATGCAGAAGAAATGATTGCAATGGATGAGATCGATCCGGGGCCAGGACGCGAGCGCGGCGGGAATCGCGGCGCGCTTCGTCGTCTCGACCAGGACGCCGGCGAAGTTTCCGTGCAGCCAGTTCCGCGCGGCGCGTAGAAAATCCGCGTTCAAGACGCCGAGCAAGGGCATGCCCGCGAAGAACCGCGCGTCCGCGTCAAGGTCTCCGGTGGCCGCGAGATAGGATTTGTGCTGGCGCGCGCCCGCGATCGCCCCCGGCGCGTCGGCGATGGCAAGGCTCAAGACCTTCGCTCCGAGGCTGCGATAGGCCCGCGCCTGCGAGACGAACACCTGATGGCTGCCGCAGGAATGCCAGGCCGGATGCGCGAGCAGGACGGTCTTGCCTGCAAGCGGCCGATCCGCCGGAGATGGCGCGGCGGGCGACAGGGCGCCTGGAGCCTGCGTCGCCGCGCCAATCGCAACGCTTCCGTCGTGGTCTTGATCCATGGTCCCCATCAATGTACATCACGTCGCATGCAAAAGCTTCGGCCCGCCGGCATGAGCCCTTAAATCCCGCCGTAAGGCGCGGCGACGGAAAAATTCCGCGGCGATGGCGGGCGGCGGCCGAGGCCGAAAAACAAGCTTCGCTTGGGGCCGCGCGTCCGTCTCTCCTGTTCCCGCCGCGCCGATTCCCATCCCCGACAGTCCCGCGAGCCGCCGCTCCGGCGATCCTCAGCCCAAGCGCAAATTTCTCATGACCGACCGAGTTTCGCCAAATCCTCCCGCGGCCAAGAAATATGGCGTCGCGATCGTCGCCAACGACCGCATCGCCGACTGGCTTCTGCCATTCCTTGAAAGCTATCGCGCGACAAATGCGGCGACGCCCCTCTATCTCATCCCCTACGACGACAATATCGCTTTGACCAGACGCGCGGCCGATGTCTATGGCGCGCATCTTGTCACGGAAGACTTGCGCGATCTCGACGCCCTGGCGCGGCGCCTCTATCCGTTTTTTCCGAAGCACCGCCGCCGCCTGCGTAAATTCCTCTCCCTCGCCCTGCCGCTGGATGAGGTTCTTTATATCGACGTCGACACAATTCTGTTTCGCGACGTGAGCGAGGTCTTCGGCAGGCTCGCGCCCGGCCAGATCGATTTCATCATGGCTTCGAGCAGCGACGAATATGTCTACAACGACAAAAGCACGAAATATGAGTTCCTGCGCGAAGCGCGGCGCTTCAATGACGGGTTTTTCCTGACCTCGAACAAGATCCTGTCGCTGCAGGATTTCTACGCGGTGATCGCGGAAGACGGAAAGATCTTCCATTCCGTGCGCAAGCGCGGCATGCTGTTCGCGCAGCCTTTGTGCAATTTCGTGACGCATCGGCGCGGGCTGAAAATCGCCTCCCTCGCCGAATGCGTCGCGGGAGCCTCGGACGAAAGCTTTTACAAGGTGACGGCCGTGAGTTTCGACTCCGACGGCCGGCCTCTCGACTGGGTCGGCGACCGGATCTTTTTCGCGCATTGGGCCGGCGCCACCGCGCTCCCGAGCGAGCGCGTCTTCGACGCGGCCTGGCGCGGCCATGCGACGCGCGCCGCGGCGCGGATGAAAATATGAGCGGGCGCATTCGAGCGGCGCGCCGACGGCCATTGCCCCTCGCCTAACCGGGTCCTGCGATGCCTCGACTTCTCTGTTTCTATTTCGCCAAGCAAATCATGGTTTTGGCCCTGCTGATCGAGGCTGGCCTTTGCATCCCGGTCGTCATGGCCTCGCTGTTCCACCAGCTTCCCGCCGCCGCGGTCAGAGGCGGGCTTTTCGTCCCCGCGCTTCTTGGCACTCTGCCCACGGTTCTATTTGTCGCCTTGCCCATGGCTATGGGATTGGCCGTGGCGCTCGAATTTTCGCGCATGTCGTCCGACGGCATGATCGCGGTTCAATATTCGCTGCGGCTTTCCGCCTGGTCGATCTGCGCCCCGGCTTGCCTCGTAGCGACTGGCGCCGTCCTTATCGGCTATTGGCTCTCGGCGGTCGTCGCGCCCGCCAATGTCGGCAAGATGCATGACGTGATCCATGTGATTCAAAATTCGCTCAACCACCGAATGTTGGAGCCTGGGCAATTCTACCATTTGGACAATGGCTACCGCACTTTATATTTCGAGCGCTGGCGCTCCATCGACGTCGCGACCGGCATGTATATCCGCCAATATTCGCCCGACAAGAACGAGGAGCAGATCATCAACGCGGCGGTGACGGAGTTCCGCCGCAACGAGACCGGCGTCGTGATGATCCTGAGCAATGGCTCGATCCAGACCCGCTCCGAGAACGGCTCCAATATGCAAAGCGCGAATTTCGACGAATATGTCATACCAATCAACATGCAAGGCGCCGGCAGCCTGCCCAAGCGCGATTGGCGCGGCGCGTTCGAGCTCTCCCTTGGCGAATTCCTTTCAGGCCGGCCCGGCCCCGAGCTCGGACCGCGCCGCTATTCCGAATGGATGAGCGAGGGGACCAAGCGCTTCGCCATTCCGGTCCTGGCGCTCGCTCATTCGCTATTGGCGATCGGGCTCATCTTGAATGTCGCATCGGCGACCGGGCGCGCCTCGGCGGCGGCGACCGCGATCATCGCCCTCATCCCAATCCTTCACATCGCCTTCATGGTCGGCGCCGAAAGCCTGGTGCGCCAAGACCCTCGGCTCGTCTGGGCCATAGGCCTTGCAATCGCCGCCGAATTCACCGTCGCGCTTTTGTTGATCGAGCGGCAAAACGCGAATTTTCCGGTTTGCAGAGCGAATGTCGGGCGATTGGCTCACGAGAGGTAGTAGCCGGACGTAGGGGACACCTGATGGGGAATTGGGATTGGGTTTTGGCCGCGGCTGGTCTGCTTGCAATTATTTATTTATTTCAAAGGCTTATTAATGTCGGAACAGCTATCCTTCATCAAGTGCTTCGTTCGAATGAGTTATTATACAGCCTTTTGAATGTAGTAATTAGACACTTCGACGAAATGCCGGTTAATTTGTCATCACTGGATGATATCAACGCTAATTTGGCCGAAATCGATAATAAGCAAGAACAACTTGCAACGATATACAAAACTCTACTTGAAATACTTGATGTTCAGAAAAAACATTATTCTTCAAATGAATACGAACTCAGTTCCGTTAGTCAAGAACTGAGGAGTTCTCATAAACGAAATGGAAGCAATTGGCAGATCTCTATCTCCGGCTAAATTCGATGATAATTCGTGAACTTCACATTACCCCACTGCGCACAGTTGAGGTCGAGCTAAGTTTTCGTCGTCCTGTATCGTGGGGAATGCCGTTTTAAGGTATACTGTTGACCTACCGAGAACGCCTGTTACTCTACAGTTGGCCGATCATAATCTGCCCCAAGTATCGGGTCATATCCCCCTAAATCGCTTCCTGCGCCTCAGTCGTCGGCACCGGTCCTTCGAGCGCCTCGCGATAGAGGGCGATGACATTCTCCGAGGCGCCGAGGTCGCGCACCGCGCCTTCGTCGATCCAGATGACGCGATCGCAGATCGTCGCCAGCGCCTCAAGATCATGCGAGACGACGAAAATCGTGCCGCGCTTGGCGAAATCCCTGATGAAGCCGTCGCATTTGGCGGCGAAGGCCGCGTCGCCGACGGAAAGCGCCTCGTCCACGATCAGAATATCGGCGTCGGCATGGGCGCAAATGGCGAAGGCCAGGCGCGCCGCCATGCCGGTCGAGTACATTTTCAAAGGCTGGTAAAAGAATTCGCCAATATCGGCGAAGCGCGCGATGGCG
This sequence comes from uncultured Alphaproteobacteria bacterium, assembly GCA_963811015.1. Lineage (GTDB taxonomy): Bacteria > Pseudomonadota > Alphaproteobacteria > Rhizobiales > Beijerinckiaceae > Methylocapsa. The sequence continues at coordinate 5,065 of CAWESJ010000245.1, forward strand.
TCGAGCCGCGCCTCCACCTGCGATCGGCGCATGCCGAGGATCGCGCCGCCGATCAAGGCGTTTTCCCGGCCGGTCAGTTCGAGATCGAACCCTGCGCCCAGCGCGAGAATCGGCGCGACCCGGCCGACGACCTTAACGCTACCCTGCGTCGGCCGGGTGATGCCGCAAATGATCTGCAGCAGCGTCGTCTTGCCGGCGCCGTTGCGGCCGATAATGCCTACCGTTTCGCCGCGATGAACCTTGAAGCTGACATTCCGCAGCACCCAATGATGATGATAGAACTGTTTCCAATGCCCGAACAGCGCCTGCATCAGCTGGTCGTTGCGCCGCAAATAGAGCTGAAACGCCTTGCCGACTTGATCGCAGCTGATGATGAGATCAGATGACATCGACGAACACGGCCTTGTATTGCATGAAGAACCGATAGGAATAGAAGAACACGGCGATCGAGCCGCCGACCGTGCCGGCGTAGAGAAGCGGACCCGGAAGCCTGTCCAGCAGGAGAAGATCGCGGATCATCTCGACGTAATTTCCGATCGGGTTGAGATGCGCGTAGAGGCGGAGGTTCGGCGGCACGTCGTCGATCGAATAGAAAATCGGCGTCGCGAACATGAATACCGGCACGATCGAGATCATGAGATGCGCGACATCGCGGGTGAACGAGCCGAGCGCCATCAAGAACCAGGATATGCCAAGAAGAAACAGGAAAAAAGGGACGACGACGAAAGGCAGCAGAAGGCTCGTCGGCGGCAGCCAGCGCGTCAGCGCCAGCTCGAACACGATAAGCACTCCGAGGCTTATCAGCGCGTAAACAGCGGCGCGGATTGTGGCGGTCCAAGCCAAGGTCTCGCTCGGGAAGATCGACTTCTTGATGACGCTTGCATGTTCATGCAGGAGGCCGGGCGAGCGATAGGCGAGCTCGCTGAACAGGTTGAACACGATCAATCCGGCGAAGATCGACAGGGAATAGGCGCCGAAGCTTCCGCCTTTGGCCGAGGCCGGCACCCCGACCGCGCTCGAAAAGATGATCGTATAGGCGGAGAGCATCACGAGCGGCCCGAAAATCGCCCAAAGCCAGCCGAGGATCGAGCCGCGGAACCGCACCGCCAATTCCCGCCGAACAACCGCACGAATCAATTCCCGATAATGCCAAGCATTTTCAAAAGGCGTCAGTAGATTCATTCCTTAAACCGGTCCAGGATGCGCCGAGGCTTGGCGATTGAGGCGGATGTAGACCAGTTTGAGCCCTGTCCGTCAACGCCGCGCAGGAAGACGCCGCGGCCTGGCCAAAGATCGGGCCGCGCGTCGCGTCCAAGAACAGGCGGGCGATATGGCGCAGGGAGCGGACGTCGATCTTTTCATCATCGGCGGCGGCGTCAACGGGACAGGCGTCGCGCGCGACGCCGCGGGCCGCGGCCTGTCGGTCATGCTTTGCGAGCAGGGCGACCTCGCCTCGGCGACCTCCTCGGCGTCGAGCAAGCTTATTCATGGCGGGCTGCGCTATCTCGAATATGGTCAGCTCCGTTTCGTGCGGGAGGCGCTGATCGAGCGCGAGGCCCTGCTCAACGCGGCGCCTCATATCATCCGGCCGCTGCGCTTCATCCTGCCTTGGGAGAAAGGACTCCGGCCGCGATGGATGATCTCCCTCGGCCTGTTTCTCTATGATCGGCTAGGCCCGCGCGGCCGCCTGCCCGGATCGACGCGGCTTGACCTGCGTCAAAGCCCGGAGGGCGCGCCGCTTGACGCCCGCCTGACGCGCGGCTTCTCCTATTTCGACTGCGCCGTGGACGACGCCAGGCTCGTCGTGCTGAACGCGCGCGACGCGCGCGAACGCGGCGCCGAAATCTTGACGCGGACCCGCTGCGCGGCGGCCGATCGCGAACTTGGGCTTTGGCGCATCACGCTGCAGGATTTGCGCGACGGAAGCCAACGGACCGTCACGGCCCGCGCGCTGGTGAACGCGGCCGGCCCTTGGGCCGGCGACGTCTTGAGCCAAACCTGCGGCCTGCGCGCCCGCAAAAAATTGAGGCTCGTCAAGGGCAGCCATATCGTCGCGCCGCGGCTCTATGAGGGAGATCACGCCTATATCCTGCAGAACGCCGACCGGCGGGTCGTTTTCGTCATGCCTTTCGCGCAGGATTTCACGCTTATCGGCACGACCGAGCTTGCTTTTAACGGCGATCCCGCGCGGGCGGCGATCGGGGCGGACGAGATCGCCTATCTCTGCGACGCGGTGTCCCGCTATTTCAAAACGCCGCTCGCGCCCAAGGACATTATCCACAGCTTTTCCGGCGTCCGTCCCCTTTATGAGGACAAGGCCTCGCGCGATTCGGCCGTCACGCGCGACTATGTTCTCGACCTCGACCAACCTTCGGGAGAGGCGCCGCTCCTGTCCATCCTCGGCGGCAAGATCACGACCTATAGGCGCTCGGCCGAGGCCGTGGTCGCTGCGCTGGCTCCCCATCTGCGTCCGCCGCGCCCAAAGCCCTGGACCAAGGGCGCGCGCCTGCCCGGCGGCGACATTAAAAACGGCGATTTCGACCTGTTTCTGCGCCAATTGCGCGCCCGCCGCCCGTGGCTGCCCGCCGCGCTCGCGCTGCGTCTGGCGCTAGCCTATGGAACCCGGACGGAGAAGATTTTGGGCGGCGCGCGGGGCGTCAAGGATCTCGGCGCCGATCTCGGCGCGAGCCTTTCCGAGGCCGAAGCGAATTATCTGATCGCGCAGGAATGGGCCTTGACCGGCGATGATATTCTGTGGCGCAGGTCAAAGCTCGGCCTGCGCCTCTCTCCCGCCGAATGCGCCCGCGTCGCGGCCTATGCGGCGGCGCGGACGGGCGCGCGCATTTAGAGAATTTTCAAGCGAATGACCCAGAGCCGTCTCCTCGCGATCGATCAAGGCACGACCTCGACGCGGAGCCTTGTTTTCGACGCGGCGGGCCGCCTATGCGCG
>CAWESJ010000246.1:0-6185 GCA_963811015.1 uncultured Alphaproteobacteria bacterium
AAGACCGCCTTGATCTCGTCGGAGCCCGCGAGCAGGCAGGGCGTGGTGCCGCAGAGCTGCACGTAGAATTTTCCGACCGGCGCGAGGTTGAACATTGTGTAGAAGGTCGCAACCTCCAGCACGCGGATATAGGACATGCCGAGCTGGCTCGCGACCGCTTCGATCGCCGGCTTCGGCAGCCAATAGTCATTCTGCTTTTGCGCCTGCCACAAAAGCGAGATGACCGCCGAGGCCTGCCGGCCTTCCGGGTATTTTTTTATGATTGCCTCCGCGAACGCCTCGCTCTCGGGCGTGAAGGCGAAGGATTCGGGTTGCTGGTCGGCGAGCCGGCGGACGGACATTGAGTCTTTACCCCACTAAATCGCATCGCGCGGCGAGGCCGCGGCGGTCGGGCGCAAGAGAAATCGGGCTCACCGGTCAACCTCTCCGAAAACGATGTCGATCGAGCCGAGGATGGCGCTGACGTCGGCCAGCATGGACTTGCGGCAGAGGAAATCCATCGCCGCGAGATGGGCGAAGCCCGGCGCCCGGATCTTGCAGCGATAGGGCTTGTCGGTGCCGTCGGAGACGAGATAGACGCCAAACTCGCCCTTGGGCGCCTCGACCGCGCTATAGACCTCGCCGGCCGGGACATGGAACCCTTCCGTATAGAGCTTGAAATGTTGGATCAGCGCCTCCATCGAGCGCTTCATCTCGGCGCGGGACGGCGGCACGACCTTGCCGTGCTTGGCGGCGACAGGACCCTGGCCGTCCCTGGTCGAAAGCTTCTCGATGCACTGCTTCATGATGCGGACGGACTGGCGCATCTCTTCCATGCGAATGACCTGGCGGTCGTAATTATCGCCATGGCGGCCAATCGGAATGTCGAACTCCATCTCTTCATAGCATTCATAGGGCTGCGCCTTGCGCAGGTCCCAAGGCGCGCCGGAGCCGCGCACCATCACGCCGGAAAAGCCCCAGCGCCAGCAATCCTCCAGGCTGACGATTCCAATATCGACATTGCGCTGCTTGAAAATGCGGTTGTCGATGAAAAGCGCCTGCAGATCGTCGCAGGTTTTCAGGAAGGGATCGCACCAGGCGTGAATATCGTCGATGAGCTGCTTGGGAATATCCATATGCACGCCGCCGGGGCGAAAATAATTGGCGTGCAGCCGCGCGCCCGACGCCCGCTCATAGAAGACCATCAGCTTCTCGCGCTCCTCGAAACCCCAGAGCGGGGGCGTCAAGGCGCCGACATCCATCGCCTGCGTGGTGACGTTGAGGAGATGCGAGAGAATCCGGCCGATTTCGCAGAAAAGCACGCGCAGCAATTGGCCGCGGCGCGGAACCTCCAGGCCGAGCAATTTCTCGATCGCCAGACAGAAGGCGTGCTCCTGATTCATCGGCGCGACATAATCGAGCCGGTCGAAATAGGGCACATTCTGCAGATAGGTCCGCGCCTCCATCAGCTTTTCGGTGCCGCGATGAAGCAGGCCGATATGCGGATCGACGCGCTCGACGACCTCGCCGTCGAGCTCCAGGACCAGCCGCAAGACGCCATGCGCCGCCGGATGCTGCGGGCCGAAATTGATGGTGAAATTGCGAAGGTTTTGCTCGCTCATCTCTTCACTCGGTCACAGCCGCACATCGAGGCCCTTCGATTTCATTTTGCCGCGCAAATCATCGACGATAAGCGGCATGACGACCTGCATCGTCGCAGGCAGGCGCTCCATGACCTTCGGCATTTTGGTCAGGACGCTTTGACCGGCGGGCGAAGAATAAAACTGATCGATGGCCATGAGCTCTTCCTTTGAGAAGACCTCAAGTGAGGCGATCATGCTCATATCGATGATGAGATCGAGCCGCGCCGTTACGGCCTCCTGGGCCATGGCGACGGCTGCGCGCTTTTTTTCCGGATCAAGGCCAGGGTTCGAACGTTGCAGCGCGTCGGCCATGGCCTCGGTAATTTTCGGAATCATCGCCGTGAACGAGGCCTTCAGAAGCGGGCTCGTCATATAATGGCGGGCGGCGGCGACCGCCGCGGGATCAAAGCTCGTCAGGCGCTTTTCGATCGAAGCCGGCAAATTCGCCTGATCTTCCGCCGCTTGAGCCGGAAGGATCGCCAAGCCGGACAGAAGCAACAGGCCGGCGCCAAGGAAATGCTTCCGCATTCTCATTTGGCCTCCCCGTCTTTGTCTCCGCGCGTCGCCTTCTCGTCGCCCGGCAGCACATAGTCGATCGCGCCTTCCCAAGGCGAAAGGAAATCGAAGCTGCGAAATTCCTGGGCGAGCTGGACCGGCTCATAGACCACGCGCTTGCGCTCGTCGTCGTAGCGGACCTCGACATAACCCGTCATCGGAAAATCCTTGCGCAACGGATGGCCGTCAAACCCATAATCGGTCAAGAGGCGCCGCAAATCCGGATGGCCCGTGAAAAGAACGCCGAAAAGATCATAGGCCTCGCGCTCGAACCAATTGGCGGCGGGATAGAGACCTGAGAGCGAAGGGATCGGCGTCTCCTCGTCGGTCGCGACCTTGATCCGGATGCGGCGATTATGCTTGGGCGAAAGAAGATGAGTGACGACGTCGAAGCGCTTTTCGCGCGTCGGATAATCGACGGCGGTGAGATCGATGAAGGATATGAACAGACAGGCCGGATCGTCGCGAAGATGGGCGATCGCCTCGACGAGCCGGGCGGGCTCGACCGTGAGCGTCAACTCGCCATAGGCGATCGAAACGTCGCTGACCGCGCCCGGCAAAGCCGTTGCAATCGCGTCGCCCACTTGCTTCAGGTCGCTGTCCATCAAAACCCCTTACCACCACGTCGGCCGGCATGGCTCAGCACGCGGCGCCAGCGGGAGCGCTTGCGCCAGTCATGGCGCGTAAACGCGCTCCAGCCTCCCTCTCATATCGCATTTTCTTGTCGCCGCGCGGGCGTCCGCCGCCGAACTCGGCCGGACCACGTTCAGGATTTTGGGTTGAAACAATCCAAAATCCTAAACGCGATCGATTCTTAGAATTTAGAGCGGGATGCGGGCGGAAAACCGTATCCACTTTTCCTCATCCCGCTCTAGCGCTCGATCGTCCCGGTGCGGCGGATCTTCTTTTGCAGGAGCAGGACGCCATAGACCAAAGCTTCCGCCGAAGGCGGGCAGCCGGGGACATAGATGTCCACAGGCACGATGCGGTCGCAGCCGCGCACGACCGAATAGGAATAATGATAATAGCCGCCGCCATTGGCGCATGAGCCCATCGAGATCACGTAGCGGGGCTCCGGCATCTGGTCATAGACCTTGCGCAGAGCAGGCGCCATCTTGTTGGTCAGCGTGCCGGCGACGATCATCACATCGGACTGCCGCGGCGAGCCGCGCGGCGCGAAGCCCAAGCGCTCGACATCATAACGCGGCATCGAAGCCTGCATCATCTCGACCGCGCAACAGGCGAGGCCGAAGGTCATCCACATCAGCGAGCCGGTGCGGGCCCAGTTGATAAGCTCGTCCGTCGCGGTGACGATGAAGCCCTTGTCGGCGAGCTGATCGTTGATCGACAGAAAATAAGGATCATTCGCCGCGACCGGCTGCACAGAGCCATGGCCCGAGCCGAGATCCGTTTGCTGCGCAGGGCTCAATCCCATTCGAGGGCGCCTTTCTTCCATTCATAGACGAAGCCGATTGTCAAAACGCCAAGGAAAATCAGCATCGACCAGAAGCCGAAAGCTCCGATCTGGCGGAAGGCAACAGCCCAAGGAAACAGAAACGCGACCTCGAGATCGAATATGATGAAAAGCAGCGACACGAGATAGAAGCGCACGTCAAATGTCATGCGCGCGTCGTCAAAGGCGTTGAAGCCGCATTCATAGGCCGAGAGCTTTTCCGGATCGGGCGCCTTGAAAGCGAGCAGAAACGGCGCGACGAGCAAGGCCCCCGAGATGATCGCGGCGACGGCCATGAAAATCACAAGGGGAAGATATTGATCGAGAAGGCCTGGCATGATCTGGCTCGGTCTGGACCGGCAAGGTCGGAAAGGAACGGGAGGCGGCGGCGCGGGCCGGTCGCTTCCGCGACGCTGCGATGCCTATCGCAGTGCAAAGGCCTACGCAAGATGAAGTTTCGAGCGAGCCGAAGCGCCGCCGCCCTTCGGCCTGCGATCCCGGTCCCAATGGCGTTCCGAGCGCGTCCCAATAGGGCCCTCGCGCGGACCGGTCATGCCGCCGAAAACCGGCTCAAGGCGGCGCTTCCGCCAAAATGCGAAAATCTTGTGAAATGGCGAGAGAGACGGGACTCGAACCCGCGACCTCCGGCGTGACAGGCCGGCGCTCTAACCAACTGAGCTACTCCCCCGCATAGGCCGCGACGAGGCGGCGGCGCCGGAGATGAGCCGGATAGGATAGGAGGGGCGCCAAGTCAAGCACGAAGACTTGCGCAAGTCCGATCAGCCCAGGAGCGACGACACGGGCGCCCCAAAATCGAGCGCCGCAAAGCCTCGCCTCGCGACGCCGCCAAGCTGCCGCAGGAGGGCCAAGCGGCGCCCAAAGCCATCCCGCCCAGGACTGGAGCATGTTCCGAAAAAGTTGACTGACTTTTTCGGAACATGCTCCAGCTCTTTGATTTCTGGGCGATTCCTTTTCGATCAGATGATTCCATCTGATCGGGAAGCGCTCTGGCGGCGCTCCTAGTCTGACGAGCCCGGCATGGAACCTTGCGCGCTTCCGGTGGTTGAACTCGCGACGTGCGCACGTGGCAACCAACAAGCTTAGACGGAGAGCACGATGGATTGGAATTGAGTTGAAGGCAACTGGAAGCAGTTGAAAGGTCAAGTCAGGCAGAAATGGGCGAATCTCACCGACGATGATCTTGAGAAGATCGCGGGGCGGAGAGAGCAGCTCGAAGGTAAACTTCAAGAGCGCTACGGCACAGCCAAGGACGCCGCCAAGAAAGACGTTGATGATTGGCTGAAGACTCTGCATTGATCCGCGCGTGTGAACGCGGAGCAGATTAGGCCTTCGCTCACGGAGGCCTTTCCCCGCCGCTTGCGGCGGCGGGGATCCAGTTCGGCCTGCTTGCGGAAAGGCCTCGCGGTTATGCGGCGGATTGGAAGCCGGAAGGCTTCCCGGTCAGATAGACTGAAATCCAAAGCAAAGATTCGGTCGCGTTTTTCGGCGCAGGCTCCAAGGCGGGAGACAGGAAAATGCTTTCGACGATTTTGATTGTCCTATTGATTCTGGCTCTCATCGGCGCCCTGCCAAGCTGGGGCTACAGTTCCGGCTGGGGCTATGGGCCGGGCGGCCTAATCGGCACGGTCCTCGTCGTGGTCCTCGTTCTGGCGCTGCTCGGCCGAATTTAGACCAGTCGCGCAAATCCTGAACAGTTTGGGAACGCCGGGGCCGACCCTGGGCGAAGCTCTTTGATGGTGGGCGGTGACGGGCTCGAACCGCCGACCCTCTCGGTGTAAACGAGATGCTCTACCAACTGAGCTAACCGCCCGAACGCCGGCTCTTTTTGCCCGGCCCCTAGATCACGATGATTTTGGATTAAATCAATCCAAAATCATGAACGTGATCGATTCCAAGAGCTTAGAGCGGGATGCGGGCGGAAAACTTAGCTGCTTTTCCTCATCCCGCTCTAGAGCCGGATGACGCCAGCCGAAAATCGGTTGCCGCTTTTCGGCATCATGCTCTAAAGCGCGTTCTGATCGAAAAAGTCGGTCACCCTTTTCAAAAACATGCCACGGACCGGGCCGATTAGGTCGCATACCGGATTTGCGGCGTCAACGGCGTCGCGCGCGCCCGTTCAGGCCCGGAGGCGCCCCCTCCACGCAGCATGTCGCTTGAAGACGCAGCGCAGCGCGGCGAAAGGCCGCGCGGCTTGCGCGAGCGCGCCTTCCGACCGAATGGAATCATTCGGTCGACAAGAAATCGCTCAAAATCAAAGAGTTGGAGCATGTTCTGATCGAAAAAGTCGATCAACTTTTTCGGAACATGCTCTAGCGCGGCCTGGTCGAGAACCACAGAGCATTGGAGGATGGACGACGCGCACGATCGCCGGACGGCGACGACCGCTCCATGATTGGAGCGGTCGACGAGCCCAAGCGGATCAGTGGGCGATGGCGCCGGACGTATCCTCGTCGGTCGCGAGCGGCGCGACCGTCTTGGCGTCCTCCTCCCAGACGATGGGCGTCGGCAGGCGGACGAGCGCGTGGCGCAGGACT
>CAWESJ010000247.1:0-11495 GCA_963811015.1 uncultured Alphaproteobacteria bacterium
GGCGGCAATGGCGGCTCCTGGAAGCCCAATCCCGGCGGCCCTTGGGGACAAAAGCCGAGCGCGCCGCCGCCCGACTTCGAAGAGTTTCTTCGCAACGCCCAGGCAAAGATCAAGCAGTGGCTGCCCGGCGGCGGCGGCGGCTTCGTCGGCGGGCGCGGCGTCATCGCCTTGGCCCTGGTCGGCGTCATCGCCTGGCTTTTGGCTGGCTTCTACACGGTCAAGCCAAACGAAGTCGGCTTGAACATGATTTTCGGCCGCTATACGGGCAAGACCGGGCCCGGCCTGAACTATAATCTCCCCTATCCGATCGGCTCCGTCGAAAAGCTCGAGGTCACCGACCGCAAGGCGACCAATATCGGCTTCGTCATGCGCCAGGACCTGCGCTCGCCCAATGCGGCGGTGCAGGTCGATTTGCCGGAAGAGAGCCTGATGCTGACCGGCGACGAAAATATCGCCGACGTCAAATTCGTCGTGATCTGGCAGATCGATCCGGTCCGTCCCGAAGACTACGCCTTCAACATCGCCAATCAGCGCGAGACCGTGAAGGCGGTCGCGGAAAGCGCCATGCGCGAGGTCATCGGCCGCAGCCAGATCCAGCGCATTCTGACCGCCGAGCGCCAGAGCATCGAATCCTCGGTGCAGGAGCTCATCCAAAAGATCTTGAACGGCTACAAGGCCGGCATTTTGATCCTGCAGGTGCAATTGCAATCCGTCGATCCGCCCGAACAGGTCATCGCCGCCTTCAAGGACGTCACTGCGGCGCAGCAGGACCAGAACCGCTTGCGCAACGAGGCGGAAGCCTACGCCAATCGCGTGGTCCCCGAGGCCCGAGGCAAGGCCGCCGCCATCGTCCAGGAGGCCGAAGGCTACAGGCTCCAGACCGTCGCCGAGGCGACCGGACAGGCCTCGCGCTTCAGCCAGGTCTATGACGAATATAAAAAGGCGCCCGACGTGACGCGGCAACGGATCTATCTCGAGACCATGGAGCATGTGCTCTCGGGAATGGACAAGATCATCCTCGACCAGGGCGAGCATGGACAGGGCGTCGTTCCCTATCTGCCGCTTGGTCCGCTGACGGCGCGCCCCGCCGAGGGAGCCCGCAAATGAAAGGCGCATCCACATTCATCGCCGCCGTCGCCGTCATCGCCGTCATCATCATTGCGGCGGCCTCGACCTTCACCGTGCAACAGACCGAACAGGCGCTCGTTCTGCGCTTCGGCGACCCGGTGGCCGGACGCGGCCTCGTCACCGAGCCGGGCCTGCATTTCAAGTTTCCCTTCATCGAGAACGTCGTTTATCTCGACAATCGCATTCTCGACGTCGAGGCGCCGAAACAGGAGGTTCTCGCCTCCGACAACAACCGTCTCGACGTCAATTCCTTCCTGCGCTACAGGATCGTCGATCCGCTGAAATTCTATCAGACCGTCGGCACGACCGAGCGCGCCAATAGCCAGCTCGGCTTCATCTTGAACTCGGCGGTGCGCCGGGTTCTCGGCGAGGCCAACATGACCGACATCGTCCGCGACAATCGCAACAATCTCATGCTCAAGATCCGCGAGCAGGTGAACCAGGAGGGCGGCCGCCTCGGCATAGCCGCGACCGACGTGCGGATCCGCCGCGCCGATTTGCCGAAGCAGATTTCCGAAAAGGTCTTCAGCCGGATGCAGAGCGAACGCGCGCGAGAGGCCGCGGAATATCGCGCCCAAGGCTCCGAACAGGCGCAAACCATCACCGCCAAGGCCGACCGCGACGTCGTGGTTCTGCGCGGCGAAGCGCAGCGCAAGGCCGATCAGACAAGGGGCGAAGGCGACGCCGAAAGAAACCGCATTTTCGCCGAAGCCTATGGCAAGGACCCGGATTTTTTCGCCTTCTATCGCTCGATGCAAGCCTATGAGGCCGGCCTGAAGCCCACTGAAACCCGCATGATCATCAGCCCGAAATCGGATTTCTTCCGTTTCTTCGGAACGCCCAGCGGCCAAGCCGCGGCGCAGCCGGCCGCGCCTCGCTAGAGCGCGTCCCGATCACGCGGACTCGCGTGATCGATAAGGACTCGCTCAGATTTCAAAGATCTGGAGCATGTCCTGATCGAAAAACCGGATCCACTTTTTCGGGACATGCTCTAAGAAATAAGTCTTGCTCAAACGATCGTGTTCACGGCGCGCCAACCCGCCGCGCTCACGCCCGCTTCCAGGCTGAGGCGGCCGACAATATATTCGAGCGCGATCTCGCGACGTTTTTCAGACGTGAGCGTCGCATTGACGGCGACCCGCTCGCTCCCCTCTATATCGGCGCTCTCGAGCTCGCGAAGATGCAAGTCGCTGACGCCTACGCCCTGCACGAGAAGCGCGCGAATTCGCGCCTCGTCGACTGCCCTGCAGACCACATTCACCACATAGGAGGTTTCGACCTCCGCGCTTTCGATTGGCTGGCGGTTGACGGCTCGGACCAAGGGCCGGAGCACGAGATTGACGCTGATCACAAGGCCGACGGCGACAAGGGCCTGACCCCAATGTCCCGTCCCGGCCAAAAGCCCGACGGCGGCGGAGCACCAGAGCGTCGCGGCGGTGTTCAAGCCGCCAACATTGCCGCCTTCCTTCCAGATGACGCCGGCGCCGAGAAAGCCTATCCCGGTCACGACCTGCGCCGCGACCCGCGTCGGGCTCGTATCGGTGAATTGACCGGCGAAAACGACAAAGATCGCCGCGCCCAGCGAAACCAGCGTGTTCGTCCGCAAGCCTGCGAGCCTTTGGCGCCATTGACGCTCGAAGCCGATGACCCCGCCGAGCAATAGAGCGGCGAGAAGGTTGAGCGCGTCCCTCTCGACGGCTGGATCAAGCACCGAGATCATGGATCTTCCTACTGTCTTTTGGGGGGTTGCGTCGCAAGCGGCTCAGGCGACGGCGCCTTCGCGCTTGGGCGCGAATCCGCAAACGGGCTGGTGCGCGCGATAGACGCCAGATGTGACAGTCGGATGACCGATGCGCGCGACCTTCAGGAATCGTCTATGCTCCAGCGCGCGACCTCGACGCCCTCCGCGTCGCGGATCGCAAACCCATGCGGCAGGGGCTTTCGAACCCGCTGGACGATCACATTCGAAAAGAGCGATTTGGCATGGGTGACGACCTGATCGAGCCTGGTCAGATCGCTGGTCATCCGATCGATGACTTCCGGGGACGCCCCCTCGCGATAGGGTCCGATAAATTCGATCTGGAACATTGCAGCCTCCCTTTCGCCTTGCGCGGCAAGCGCGGAGCCAGCTCTTCCTTGGCGCGCTCCTTTTTTGCCGCCGCGCTGACGAAACGAAATCGCGCCTTGATTGGTTCAAGCCGAGCCGCAAGCTGATATGATTGCGGCGCGACATCCGCCTGCGCGCGCAAGACCGCGACGAGAGGCGAAAAGGGCGAAAAGCTCGGCTGATCTCGCGCCAATAGGAGCGTCGCGGCCAAACACCGCCGCTCCCCGACCTTGGAGCCTTCTTGATGAGCGAACTTGCGGGCAGCTCTCGACCCTGCGGCCCTCAGGGCGGGCTCGGCGCCTTGGCGCTGGGCGCGCTCGGGGTCGTTTACGGCGACATCGGGACGAGCCCCCTTTACACGCTGAAAACCGCGCTCGAATGGTCTGGCGGAAGCGCGACGCCGGCGGTCGCCCTTGGCATGCTGTCGCTGATCGTCTGGACGCTGTTGATCACCACATCGATCAAATATGTCGCATTCGTCATGCGCGCCGACAACGACGGCGAGGGCGGCATACTCGCGCTAATGTCTCTCCTCGGCATAAAGCATGGCGACCGGATCGCCATCATCGCCATAGGCGTGCTCGGGGCGGCGCTGCTTTACGGCGACGGGGCGATCACCCCGGCGATCTCGGTGATGAGCGCGCTCGAAGGGCTGAAGCTCCCGCTCCCAGGAATCGCGCCCTATATCGTTCCCCTGTCGATCATCGTGCTCCTTGGCGTTTTCGCGATCCAACCGCTGGGCAGCGCGCGCATCGGCAAGCTGTTCGGCCCCATCATGACAGTCTGGTTCATCGCCATCGGGCTCTTGGGGCTCGGCGGCGTGTTACGCCATCCAGGCGTCTTCGCCGCGCTCGATCCGCGCTACGGCCTGACCTATTTATTCACGCATGGCTTCAGCGGCTTCCTCGTGCTCGGCGCGGTCTTCCTTTGCGCCACCGGGGCCGAAGCGCTCTACGCCGACATGGGCCATTTCGGCCCGCGCCCAATTCGAATCGCGTGGTACGCTCTTGTGCTGCCCATGCTGGTCCTCAATTACGCCGGCCAGACCGCCGCGGTGATCGAAGGCGGGGCCAGCGTCGACGCGAACCCGTTTTTCTCGCTCTGTCCGGCCATGCTGCAAGCGCCGCTCGTGCTGCTCGCCACCTTGGCGACGATCATCGCGAGCCAGGCGATCATCAGCGGCGCGTTTTCAATGACGCGCCAGGCGATCCAGCTCGGATTATGCCCGCGTCTCCACATCACCCAGACCTCGGCCGAGGGCTATGGCCAGATCTATGTCGGCTTCGTGAATTGGATCTTGATGGCGCTCACCCTCGCGCTGACGATCGCGTTTCGCTCTTCCGAGAATCTGGCGGCCGCCTTCGGCATCGCCGTATCGCTCACCATGTTCCTGACCTCGCTCTTGATGTTCCGCGCCATGCGCGACATTTGGCGCTGGAGCTTGGTCGCGAGCGTCCTCGTGGCGGGCCTGTTCATCACCGTGGACCTCGCCTTCGTCGCCGCGAATCTGATGAAGCTCTTCGAAGGCGGCTGGGTCCCGCTCGTCGTGGCCTCGCTCATATTTTTCTTGATGTGGACATGGCGCGAAGGCCGTCAAGCGCTGCTCGCGAAACTGGAGCGCGACACGCTGCCGCTTACCCTTTTCATCAAGCAGGTCGGCGCGAAGGCGCGCGTTGCCGGCGCCGCGGTCTATTTGACCAGCCGGACCGATGTCACTCCCGTGCCGCTCTTGCATAATCTCAAGCACAACAAGGTGCTGCATGAGCGTATCGTGCTTCTGTATGTCGCGACCGAGAATATTCCGCGCGTTGATTCGTCGCATCGCATCGAAGTTCGCGATTTTGGCGAGAATTTTCATTCGGTCATCGCACATTACGGCTTCATGGAGCAGCCGAATATTCCCAAAGCCCTCGCGCGTTGCGCCGCTCAAAACCTCCGCTTCAACATGATGGACACGTCGTTTTTCGTCGGCCGGCTCGTGATCGCGCCGGCGAAAGGATCGAAGTGGCACAAGTTCAAAGTCAATGTTTTCGCGATCATGCACCGCAACGCTCTCGCGGCGACGGAATTTTTCGCAATTCCGCCAGGCCGGGTCGTCGAGCTCGGCGGTCAGATCGAGATTTGAGGCGAGGCGTCAGGCGCGCTGCGCCGCGATTTGCGTCTCGAAGGCAAGCTCGGCGCGAAGGCTGTCCTGATCCCGGTTGATGGTCGCCACCGCCAAGGTCTTGCCGTCGCGGCTATAGCTTATCGCGCAGTCGCGCGCCTCGAGGCTCCCGTCAATATCGGCTCTGTCCCAACCTTCCGCATGGCCAATATAGGCCACGGTCAAACCATATTGCTCGGTCCAGAAGAACGGGACGGCGTCGAACCTTTCGCGGCGGCCGAGAATGTTGCGCGCCGCCGTCTGGCCTTGCCGCTCCGCCACGACAAAATGCTCGACGCGGATCCGCGCGCCGGTCAAAGGGTCCGGCCAGCGCGCGATGTCGCCGGCCGCAAATATATGGGGCGCGCTTGACTCGAGATAGTCGTCGACCAGGACGCCGCGATCCATGGCGAGCCCCGCCTGCTCGGCCAGGCCGGTCTCGGGCCGCACCCCAATGCCGACAACAACAAGATCGGCGCCGAGGATCTCGCCAGTCTTCAGCGCGACGCCGCGCGCGTCGATCGAGACGGCCGTCGTCCCGAGATGAAACTTCACGCCATGGCTTTCGTGAAGCTTGCGGATGAAGCTTCCGGCCTCGGCGCCCAGGATGCGCTCCATCGGGATCGCTTCCGGCGCCGCCACCTCAACCGCGATGTCGCGGGCGCGAAGCGAGGCGGCGACCTCGAGGCCTATGAAGCTCGCGCCAATGACGACCGCGCGGCGCGCGCGCGGCGCCTCGGCGACAAGGGCGCGGCTGTCGGCCAGCGTGCGCAAATAGCGCACATGCGGAAGATCGGCGCCGGGGATCGCGAGCCGCACAGGCTCGGCGCCGGTCGCAAGGAGGAGCGCGTCATAGGGATATTGCGCGCCGTCCGTGAGCTGAACCCGCTGGCTCCTTGGGTCGATCGCGGCGACGCGGGCGCCGAGCTTCAGCGCGATGTCGCGCTCTTCGTAGAATTTGGGCGACCGCAAGGGAAGCCAATCCTCCGGAGCCGAGCCGGCGAGAAAGCCCTTGGACAGATTTGGCCGGTCATAGGGGGCCGATTCGTCGGCGCTCGAGAGGGTGAGCCTTCCGCGATAGCCTTCCCGCCGGAGCATTTCCGCCGCGGCATTGCCGGCCGCGCCGCCGCCGACGATGACGACGGATTGGGGCAGGCCAGCTGTGTCGAGGGCCGGTGGTCGCGGCGCGGCCTCGACCTTGTCGCGAACATAAACCATCGCGTCGCGCCGCTCGACGCGCCAGCAAGGCGTCGGGTTCAGCGCAGGCGCCCGCAGCGCCTCGCCCGTGCGAAGGCTGAAGCAGGCGTGATGCCACGGGCAGCGAACCGTCTCGCCGACGAGAAGCCCTTCGCCAAGCGGGCCGCCGTAATGGGAGCACACCGCGCCGATCGCAAAGGCCTCGCCGCCGCGCCGCGCGAGCAGCACGGCTTCCTCCCCGACATGCCCGACAAGCATGCCGCCATCGGCGACGCTCTCGAAAGCGACGCCTTGGCTGAGATCCGGGCCAGACGGCTTCGCGGCTTCCTCGCTCATCAACGCCTCCTTGGTCCGCGCGGCCTGCATCGACGGCCCTGGACTTGGTGTAGACGTCCACGGCGGCGCGCGAGTTCCATCGCCCGCCGCGCCGATCGCTTGAGCTTTCGCTTTGCATTCCTTGGCGCGGGCGCCATCTTAGGGTCAGCGCCGAGCCGCTAGATCACGAGGGCGAGCTGCACCATGATATTTGTCGATGCCGCGCCGCCGAACCGCGCCGCCGTCGCCGATCTGCTGCGCGGATTGGGGGTTCCAGAGCGCGCGCTGGCGCAAGGCGGATTCGTCGTTCGCTCGCCAATCAACGGCGCCGAAATCGCCCGGCTCGAGGCTTCGTCGCCGGCCGATGTCGAAGCCGCGATCTTGGCCGCCCATTCGGGCTATCTCGCCTGGAGAAGCGTTCCGGCGCCGCGCCGGGGCGAACTCGCGCGCCTGTTCGGCGAGGAGCTTCGCGCCCACAAAGCCGCGCTCGGGCGCCTCGTCTCGATCGAGGCCGGCAAGATCCTGGCCGAAGGGCTCGGCGAAATTCAGGAGATGATCGATATTTGCGACTTCGCGGTCGGCCTGTCGCGCCAGCTTTACGGCCTCGCCATCGCGACCGAGCGCCCGGGCCATAGAATGATGGAGACCTGGCATCCTCTCGGCGTGGTTGGAATCATCAGCGCCTTTAATTTCCCGGCGGCCGTATGGGCGTGGAACGCCGCGATCGCCCTTGTCTGCGGCGATTTCCTCATCTGGAAGCCCTCCGAAAAAACGCCGCTCACGGCGCTCGCCTGCCAGGCGCTGCTGGAGCGCGCGGCGGAGCGCTTCGGCGGCGCGCCGCAAGGACTTTCCTCGGTTCTCCTCGGCGGGCCGGAGATCGGCGAGGCGCTGGTTGACGACCGCCGGATCCCCCTTATAAGCGCGACCGGCTCGACCGCAATGGGACGCGCCGTAGCGCCCCGCATAGCCTCCCGCTTCGGCCGCGCGATCCTCGAACTCGGCGGCAATAATGGCGCGATCGTCGCGCCCTCGGCCGATCTCGACCTCGCTCTGCGGGCTCTGCTGTTTTCGGCGGCTGGGACCGCCGGCCAGCGCTGCACGACGCTGCGCCGCCTGTTCGTCCATGAGAGCATTTACGACAAGCTGCTGGCGCGCTTGAAACAGGCCTATGCGCGGATCGCGATCGGCGATCCGCTCGACGCCGGAACGCTGGTCGGGCCGCTGATCGACAACCGCGCCTTCGAGGCCATGCAGGCGGCCTTGGCCGAGGCGCGGGCCGAGGGCGGCCGCATCAGCGGCGGCGAGCGCGTCCATGCCGAGCTTTGGCCCGACGCCTATTACGCCCGCCCGGCCATCGTCGAAATGGCGGAGCAGACCGCGCTCGTTCGGCGCGAGACATTCGCGCCCATCCTCTACGCCATGCGCTACCGCGAGCTTCCCGAGGCGATCGCGCAACATAACGCCGTCGCGCAAGGGCTCGCCTCCTCCATTTTCACCAATGATTTGCGCGAGGCCGAGCTCTTCGCTTCGAGCGAAGGCGGCGATTGCGGCATCGTGAACGTCAATATCGGTCCCTCCGGAGCCGAGATCGGCGGGCGCGTTCGGCGGCGAAAAGGAGACCGGCGGTGGGCGCGAGGCCGGAAGCGACTCCTGGAAGGCCTATATGCGCCGCGCGACCAACACGATCAATTATTCGCGCGACCTGCCGCTGGCGCAGGGGGTGCGCTTTGAGGGGCCGGAGGAGCTTGCTTGAAGACGGGCTTTGAGAAAGCGGTAGATTGAATTTCTACCTTGCGCCGTGAGGGGACCTAACACGCCTGTCATTTGTGCAAAATTCAAGAATTATGCACCGCGTGGAATCCGCCGGAAAATATGGCGACAGCGGGATTTTAGTCCCCATCGTCGGCATCATCCTTCGCATTCAAATTCTGGCGCAACGCTAACATGACCCGGTGAGCGGTCTCGATGTCTTTGACAGTCAGTCCGTCTGCAAGACTGTCGCTCCATGGAGCTTGCAAGCGCATCGCCGCGTCCATGGTCTGCTGTCCCTTTTTTGTCATGACAACCAGTTGCGCTTTTCGGTGATGCGGGTTCGTCTCAAACCCAACTAATCCTTCTTTGGCGAGGTCGTTGATGATGCGCTGCACGTTCTGGCGATGCGCGCCGAGGTTTCGCGCCAGCCACGCGACGGGTTGCGGGTAATCGGCGGCGACAATCGCGCCGAGGATTTGCCAACGGGCGCTTGTCAGTCCTAACGGCGCGACCAGCCTATCCCCTGCGGACAAAAGCTGATTGTTCAGCCTGAAAAGGTCGAGCACGAGGTTGGTCACAGCATCACCGCCGGGCGTTCGTTTCGTTTGGGACATTTCACACCATAGTTTGATATTGACATTATAGTGTCAATATGGATATGACATCATAGTGCCATATCGGCACTGAAAATTCAAACTGAATGGAGCCGTCATGTCGCTGTTGCGCCCTCTCGACCCAAACTTCCCGATCGAGCGTCAGCTCGGAATCGAAGCCAGCCCGGTTGTTCTGGTGAACATCTTCACGCTCGATAAGGTGGACGAGCCGGGCTTCCTCAAAATCTGGCAGGATGATGCGGCGTTCATGAAACGCCAGCCGGGCTTCATCTCGACCCAGTTGCATCGCGCTCTTGGCGAAAACCCGACCTATTTGAACTATGCCGTTTGGGAATTGAACGCTGCATTCCGCGCGGCATTCTCGAACCCGGATTTCCAAGCCAAGCTCGCCGCCTATCCCTCATCCGCCGTCGCATCCCCGCATCTTTTTCAGAAGGTTGCGGTGCCAGACATCTGCGTCGCCTGACGGTCTCGCTTCAAGGCGAGGGAGCTATGCTCAAGATGATTTACCCCGTCGGAGGTGCCATTGCATTGCTGACGATTTCGACCTTTTGGCTTTCGACGCTATTTGCCAAACTCTTCGGCTCAGAGGCATTCGTTATCAGCGTGAAGACAACCATCCCGTGGGGATTTTTCGTGCTCATTCCTGCGCTGATGACAGCAGGCGGCACAGGCTTCGTCCTGTCGAAAGTAGACAGCGCCGGTGTGATTGGAGCGAAGCTCAAGCGCATGCCGTTTATCGCCGTGAACGGCCTTCTTGTGCTCATTTCCGCCGCACTTTTTCTCGCCTCCAAAGCGCGAGCAGGCGAATTCGACACGGCGTTTTATGGGGTGCAGGCGCTTGAACTCCTTGCCGGTGTGACGAACATCGCGCTGCTTGGCCTCAATATGCGAGACGGCTTGCGTTTGAAGGGGCGTCTTCGTCGCTCGCCAGCATGACGCCTAGGCCTGACTCTTGAGTCGCGAGGCGGAAGGCGGAAGGCGAACAGCCTTCCGCCTTTTATGCGTGCAAAAGTCAAGAATTATGCCCATCGAAAGCGCACCAATTAAATCAATAAATTACACCCTGCAAAAATTAGGTGCAAATGTCGGCCCTGCTCCCTTCGCGAGCCTGCGATAAGGAGTTGGCCGCTACTAATGGCCGCTTTGTTTCACAAGCGGAAGCTCAAACTCATATGATAATCCTAGGCTGTCGGAAAACCTGCTCCAATTTTTCCGGTCCGACAGGCTTCCGCTTTTGACGGCCAGCCGCGCGAAAATATTTTGCCTGCGTAACTCTTCATAAGTCCGCTTGCGTCATCGGAATGTCATGACGCCCAGCGCCTTTGTGCGCCCTGAGGCTTATCGACCGAGGCGCCGAATAGTCCGCAAGCGCCGCGACCCTACTCCTCCACCCGCGCGGAGCCGCATAATGGATTTCTACAGGCGTTTCACTTTCCTCGTCTGCGCGCCCGCCTTCGCGGATCTCGACCTCGAAGGGCTGCGGCTGCAGCAGATCGTCTCCGCCATCGCGCGGCTCGGCATAGAGGTCGTGCGCGCGCCGCGATTCGAAGACGCCGAGCTCGCGGTCCAGACCGACGCGGCGATCGGCTGCATGGTGGTCGACTGGGGCAAGAAGGGCGTTGACGGAAAGGCCGCGGCGCTCGACGATTCCGCCAGCATGAGCCGCAGCGCCGGCCTGTCGACCATGTTCGAGCGCGCCCGTGACCGCGCGCGCGCGTTGCTGCGCCAGTTTCCCTCGGACGTGGACCTGGCCTTGCTTCTCGCTTCCGCCGGCTCCAGCCCGAAAATCAGCGAGCTTTCCCCCGAGCGAGCGCGCGTGCTCGAGGCGCTGGAGAGCACCGCCTGCTCTGCGCGGCCGGCTGACTTTGCCAGCGCTCTGCGAAACGCATCGCTCATTCTCGCGGGCTCTGCGCATGCCAAGCGCCGCATCTATCTGTTCACCGATCTGCAGGCCGCGGGGTGGGAGGCCGGCACGGGCCTGCCTGGGCAGGGCGCTCCCGAGGTCATCATCGACGACGTGTCGGGTGCAGCCCCGTGGGGAAACCGGGCCGTGCTGGACGTCGGGGGTCTGCGGCTGCGCCAGAGATGGGAACCGGCGGGATCGCGGTGGACGCCGAGTTGGCGGATTTCTCATCAGCCGGGACGCGCGGGCTGGGTGTTGCCTTGAAAGTGGATGGGGTGTCGGTGGCCAAGGGTTTTGTCGACCTGGCGCCGGGCGCGCGCGGCCACAAGCGCT
>CAWESJ010000248.1:0-9089 GCA_963811015.1 uncultured Alphaproteobacteria bacterium
CCGGCTTTCCGCGCCGGGCCGGGCGTGATTGGAGATTTCATAGGCGGGAAGCCCCGCCCGCGACATGGCCTCCTGCGTCACGTCCCATAGCTCTCGCCCGCGATCCGCGTCAGGCAGGGCGAGTTTTCCGGCCGCGCGCAGCCGTTCGAACATCGTGTCGGGTTCGATCGTGAGCTGATAGAGCGAAAGATGGTCGCGCGCGCGCGGCAGCGCGGCTTGCGAGCTCGCGCAGCCAATCCTGCGCGGTCTGGCTCGGCCGCGCATAGATCAGATCGAAGGAATAGCGCTCGAAGATAGATGCGGCGAGCGCCACCGCCGCCAGGGCCTCGGCCGCCGTATGGGCGCGGCCGAGCGCCTTCAGGTCGGCGTCGTTCAGCGCCTGGACCCCGAGCGAGACGCGATTGACGCCGGCCGCGCGAAAGCCGCGCAGCCGGTCGGCTTCGACGCTGGTCGGATTGGCTTCGAGCGTGATCTCCGCGCCAGCCGCAATTGGCCAATGTCCGGCGATCGCATCGAGAATCGCGGCGACCGTCTCGGCCCGCATCAAGGATGGCGTGCCGCCGCCGAAAAAGACCGACGAGACAGTGCGGCCCTGGGTCAGGCGGGCGCGATGCGACAGCTCCGCCTTGTAGGCGGCGAGATAGCGCTTCTCGTCGATAGGATCAGCGCGGACATGGCTGTTGAAATCGCAATAGGGGCATTTCGAAAGGCAGAACGGCCAATGAACATAGACGCCGAAGCCGGGGTCGGCGGCGGCAAGGTTCGGCCGAGCGTGGTCATCGGGCATAGTCATTTATCGGGCATAGTCATTTATCGGGCATGGTCATTTATCAGGCATGGTCATTTTATGTCGCGCCAATTCAAGCCCAAGCCTCGCGTAGGTTTTCAGGCTGCAAGACATCAAATGGCCGACGCGGGAGGCTGTTGCAAGCCCGATCCCGCGGATCTCCCAGGCTGGCTCATACTTATGGTGAGATCAAGGCCGGACCCGCTGGATCGCGCGAGCCGAAAATTACACGCGGCTCGATCCAGGAAGTCAAAGTCGCGCCACAATTTGCGCCACAGTAAAATCCGGCGCCTCGGCTTGGCGCGGGACTTCGCGCCTACGTGGATGAGGCGCAGTCTGCTGGATTGCTTAAGAATGCGTTCACCACAGGCCGATACGATTCCAACACGGATCGAGTTGCGCGCGAGAACATTGCCCGCGTGAACATTGAGAGTAGGTGAAGATTGGGTTACCTCGCTCCGCCGCCGACGCCGGCGCCGGTCGTCGTCATGAAGGACGTCGGCGGCCTCGTCACCGATTATCAGGCCCAAACCGAACTCTACCGCGCCTCGAACCGCGAAGTCAGGCTGCATGAGTGCCGCTCCGCCTGCACCATGGCGCTGGGCCTGCCGAATGTCTGCGTCTATCCTGACAGCATCCTCAAATTTCATCTCGCCTATGATATGCGAAACCACCAGACGGATTTTAACGTCTCGCAGCAGCTCTTCGAGTCCTATCCCGCCGCCGTGCGCGCGCGGCTCGGCGGCTTGACGCGCGACTACAAAGTGCTGCGCGGCAGCGAATTGATCGCGCTCGGCGTCAGAAATTGCAATGAGGAGCGCGTCATGGTCGCGGCGGCGGCGCGCAAGGCGCCTGCGCCCCGCGGCGTCGCGCAAGCGCAGCCGGCCGAGCAAGGCTCCTTCTTCGCCGGCCTGATGCAGAATATGATGTCAGCCCTCGGCGGTTCGGGCGCGCGAACCGATCCGCCTCGCGACAAGATCGCCATGGCGCGGGCAGGCGCGGCCGCGAAGCCTGGTCCGGCCGAATCCGCGCCGGCCGAAGCGCCCTTGCCGCCAGCGCGGCCGGCGGAATTCGCCGCGGCGAACAGCGCGGGGATGAGCAGCTCGGTGACCTGGTCGGACGCGAGCGACGCCGCGCCGGCGGCGGACGCGCCAACGGCCGATGCGCAAATTTCCGAAGCCGAAATTACGGCGGCCCCCATTCCGCCGCGGCGGCCGATGAATGTGACGCATGCCTTTGCGTATCGCCTCGCGGCGATCCCCCTGCCGAAGGTCATCACAGGGGCGCAGCCCATTCTTCCGCCGGGCTTTGGCGCCTATGCGCCGCTCGACCGCTAGAGCGCGTTCCGATTGGATGGCATCATCCAATCGATAAGAACTCGCTCCACATCAATAAGTTGGAGCATGTTCTCATCGAAAAAGTCGGTCAACTTTTTCGGAACATGCTCTAGAGCATGACGATTTCGGATCACGCCATTCCAAAATCGCGAAAGCGGTCGACGCCAAAATCTCAGAGCGGGACGCGGCCGGCGCTATAGGATATGAAGGCGCCTGTCCGGCTTCGCCAAAGGTGCGCCGACGTCGAATAGCGCTTGAGACGAGAGCGAAAGCTTCATGTTCGTCATTGCCGCGATCGCTTTTTTCGTTGCGTTTGGCTTGGCGGTTGTCTTGCTTTCGTTGCTCTTGCGCCGCGTGTTCCGGCGCAGGCTCCGCGCGCCCATCGGCGAATCAGAGATTTCGCGGCGTTTGGCCGTCGGCGAGTCTTTCGCCCTCGATGGCGGGCGTCGGCTGGTTATGATTCAGCGCGGCGCCGTCGAGCATCTCATCATGATCGGCGGCCCGACCGATCTCGCCGTCGAGTCGCATTTCACCGGCGGCGAGGACGGCGCCATTGCGGACGCCGCCGGCAGCGAGGAACTCGGCCGCGACGCGCCGCAAGCGTGGAGCGAGACGCCCCGCATACAGACGGGGACTTTTCGGCCGAGGTCGGCAAAACCGAGCCTCAAAGCAAGAAACAGACGGCTCGCCGCCGCCCTTGCCAGGATCAAACTGGCGCGAACGCTTTGGGTCAGCTCGGGTCTGATCCCCTTGGCGCTGCTCGCGGGCGCGGCGGGCGCGGGCGCCGGCTTCATCTGCGGGCTGTTTCGGCTTGCTTTGCGGCAGGCGGCGCATTTTCGCGCCGCGATGCCGATCTGGTGGGGCGGCGAGCCTCTTCTCGGGCTCGCCCTCATGGTCGCCGGCGCGGCGGCGGCGACGGCGCTCGCCGTCTGGCTCGTGCGCCGTTTTTTCGAACATGCCGCTGGCAGCGGCATCCCCCACATCGAGGCCGTCATCGCCGGCGAATTGCCGCCGCCCTCCCTGCTTCTCCTGCCGGTGAAATTCATCGGCGGCATGCTGGCGATCGGCGCCGGCCTCGCGCTCGGCCGCGAGGGGCCTTCGGTGCAAATGGGCGCGACCCTCGCGAGCGAGCTCGGAAGGCGCTTCGGCCGGAACTGGGCCGACTGCCGCTCGCTGATCGCGGCGGGCGCGGGCGGCGGGCTCGCCGCCGCATTCAACGCCCCGCTCTCGGGCTCGGCCTTCGTGCTGGAGGAGCTGATCCGCCAATTCGACGTGCGCGACGCGGTCGCCGCGCTCGGCGCGGCCGGCAGCGCGATCGTCGCGGCGCAGCTTCTCACCGGCCCTGAGCCGGCTTTCGCCGTCGCGGCGCTTCCCTATCCCCATCCCGCCGACAATCTTCTCTGCTTCGCCTTGGGCGCCGCCGCCGGAGTCCTGGGCGTCGTCTATAATCGCGTGCTTCTCGGCGCGCTCGCGGCCGCGGATCGGCTGGCGCGCTTCCCGGCGGAATTGCGCGGCGCCATGCTCGGCGCGGCGGTTGGCGGCCTGGCGTGGTTCGCGCCGAGCCTCGCCGGCGACGGCGAGGCCCTCATCCAGCAAACGCTCGACGGCTCCTATGGGCTAGGCCTGATTCCCTTCCTTTACCTGCTTCGCCTCGGTCTTGGCGCCGCGTCCTATTCCTCTGGCGCGCCGGGCGGCATATTCGCACCGCTGCTCGTACTCGGCGCTCAAATGGGCTTTTTCTTCGGCGGGCTTTGGCATCCGGCCGGCGCTGATCCCGCCGCCCACGCAACGTCTTTTGCAATCGTAGGGATGGCCGCCTTCTTCACCGCCGTGGTGCGGGCGCCCCTGACCGGCATCATCCTGGTCACCGAGATGACCGAGACCTCCGTTCTGCTGCTGCCCATGCTCGCCGCCTGTTTCTCGGCGATGGCGGTGGCGACCCTGCTGGGCGAGCCGCCGATTTATGATTCGCTCAGGGCGCGGACGCTCGCGGCCGCGCAAAAAAGCCCGCCCTGACCGAGCAAGACGCCTCAGCGGACATCGGCGGCGGCGATGCAATCCACGCCGAGCTCGACGAGGCTCCGCCGAGCCGCCGCGGCCGAACCGTCGAGATCAAGGGCCCGGCAGGCGTCCTCGACGATCGCAGCCGAAAAGCCGAGGCGCTTCGCGTCCTCCGCCGACCAGCGGACGCAAAAATCAAACGCAAGCCCGGCGAGAATGATGCGGGCAAATCCGCGCTCGCGCAGATAGCCCGCGAGCCCGGTCGGCGTCCGCCGATCATTCTCGAAAAAGGCCGAATAGGAGTCGATCCCCTTGTGATGGCCTTTGCGCAGGACGAGCTCGGCATGAGGAACCTGCAACGCCGGATGAAGCTCGGCGCCTCGCGTGGCCTGAACGCAATGGTCAGGCCAGAGCATTTGCCGGCCATAGGGCAGGTCGATCGTCTCATAGGCCGCGCGTCCCGGATGGGCGGACGCGAAGGAGGCATGGCCCGGCGGATGCCAGTCCTGGGTCAAGACGACATGGCGGAAGGCGCGCGCGAGCCGGCTGATCACCGGCGCGACCTCGTCGCCGCCGGGCACAGGAAGCTCGCCGCCGGGACAAAAATCATTCTGCACGTCGACCACGAGAAGCGCGTCGGCGTCCGTCGGATCGATGCGAAAGCTCACGCCTTGTCCTCCGGGAGCCCCAGCCGCTTCTCGACCTCCCTGGCGAGGCGGCGCAGCGGTTCGGCGACGGCGACCGGATAGAACGCGCCGGGCTCGAGTTCCTTGCAGGGTCTCGGGCAAGCGGTCGAGGTCTTTGCGGGCGCGGGCGCGGATCTCGTCGAGGCTCGGCGGCGGCGCGAGCCGGCGTCCGGCCCGCATTACGGGCGCGAGCAGCGGCTCGCCGGCCTGCGCATCGCTTTCGAGCGAAAGAACGTCGCCAGTCATCCGGCCGCCGCCGCCATAGCCGCGCCAGACCTGCTTGCGGCCGGGCCAGGTCGCCTTGCCGGGCGAGCGCTTGAGCCGCGCCAATCCCGCATATTCCTCAAGCTTATAGACGCAATCGAGCGAAGCCGCGTCGGACGAGGTCGTGAGGCTCGTGCCGAGGCCATAGCCGTCGATCGGCGCGCCTTGGCGCGTGAAGGCCAGAAGATCGTCCTCGTCGAGGCCGCCGCTGGCGAAGATGGTCGCCTCCGCAAGCCCGCCATCGTCGAGAATTTGCCGCACCCGGCGCGAGAGCGCGACAAGATCGCCGCTGTCGAGCCGAACCCCGGCGATCGTGATTTCATCCGCCTTCAGTTTCGGCGCGAGGGCGACGATTTTTTGCGCCGCAACCTCGGCGTCATAGGTGTCGATGAGCAAGACGAGCCCATCCGGCCTTGCGCGGGCGAAGGCCTCGAAGGCGGCGGCTTCATCGTCGAAAGCCTCGATGAAGGCATGCGCCATGGTGCCGTAAAGCGGAATGCCGAACCGCGCCCCGGCGAGCACAGTCGCGGTGCCGGCGAACCCCGCGATATAGCTCGCGCGCGCCGCCATCAGCCCGGCCTCGGCGCCATGGGCGCGGCGGAAGCCGAAATCGACGAGGGACTTGCCCGGCGCGGCGAGCCGCATGCGGGCCGCCTTGGAGGCGACGAGTGTTTGATAATGCAGGATGTTGATCAGGCGGGATTCGACGAGCTGCGCCTCGGGCAAAGGCGCGGCGACGCGCAAAATCGGTTCATTGGCGAAGAATACGCGCCCCTCCGGCATGGCCTCGACGTCGCCGGTGAAGCGCATGCCCTCGAGCTTGCGCAAAAAAGCCGCGCTGA
This sequence comes from uncultured Alphaproteobacteria bacterium, assembly GCA_963811015.1. Lineage (GTDB taxonomy): Bacteria > Pseudomonadota > Alphaproteobacteria > Rhizobiales > Beijerinckiaceae > Methylocapsa. The sequence goes on from CAWESJ010000248.1 coordinate 5,918, forward strand.
AGCGGCCGCTTGCTTCGAGCCAGGCGAGCTCTTCGGGCGAGAAGCGAAAGTCTTGCAGAAAATCGAGCGCCTGCGCGAGCCCCGCCGCGATCAGAAAGCCGCGCCGCGCCGGCAGCCGGCGCACGAAGAATTCGAACACCGCCTCCTGCGTCGCGCCCTGCTCGAAATAGGCCTGCAGCATGTTGAGCTGGTAGAGATCGGTAAGCAAAGCGCTGTTTGGAAGATCCATAGGCCATTTCCCTTGCGCCTCTGCGCGGCGCATCATTCTTGCCGAGAGCTGAGCTTATCATCGCCGCGCATCTTTCGACGCCTTTGCGCAAAATCAAGGGCGCGAGCAGGATGATGACATGAAGGCTCATCCGAGCTACGGTGAGTTCATGACGCTCCTCCTCCGCCGCTTGTATTTCTGGTTTTATTGGGTCCCTTTGCCGGCGGCGGAGGCTCGATGCGCATGATCTGACGATATCGCAGAAAAGTCCCGAAAAGCCGCCAGCCTTCCTGGCGGCATTTTTTTGCGCCCGAGGCAGCGCGAATAGACTGGAGCCGCGCCCGTGTTGAGCACAGACGACCTTCGCATCCGCGAAATCAAGGAACTTGCGCCCCCTGTCGAAATCATCCGAGAATTCCCGCGCACGGAGGCCGCGACCAAGGCGGTGATCGGCGCCCGCGCCGCGCTGCGCCGCATCCTGCGCGGCCAGGACGACCGTCTCGCCGTCGTGATCGGACCCTGCTCGATTCACGATCCGGTCGCCGCGCTCGATTACGCCGGCCGCTTGGCGGAGGCGCGCAAAAGGTTCGGCGGCGAGCTCGAAATCCTGATGCGCGTCTATTTCGAGAAGCCGCGCACCACGGTCGGCTGGAAGGGCCTGATCAATGATCCGCGCCTCGATGGCAGCTTTGCGATCGACGAGGGGCTGCGCATCGCGCGCAGGCTGCTGCTCGAGATCAACAACATGGGCCTGCCGGCGGGCTGCGAATTCCTCGACATGATCACGCCGCAATATATCGCCGATCTCGTGAGCTGGGGGGCGATTGGCGCGCGCACCACCGAGAGCCAGGTGCATCGCGAGCTCGCCTCCGGCCTCTCCTGCCCGATCGGCTTCAAGAACGGCACAGACGGCAATGTGAGAATAGCGCTCGACGCGGTGAAGGCCGCCTCCTGCCCGCATCATTTCCTCGCCGTGACCAAAACCGGCCAAAGCGCGATCGCCTCGACGACGGGAAACGACGACTGCCATATTATTTTGCGCGGCGGCGACGCGCCCAATTATGACGCCAAGAGCGTCGCGGCGGCTTGCGCCGAGGCGGAAAAGTCGGGGCTCGCGCCAAGGCTCATGATCGACGCGAGCCACGCCAACAGCCGCAAGAAGCCGGAAAACCAGGGTGCGGTGATCGAAGACATTGCCGATCAGCTGGCGGCTGGAGACCGGCGGATCATCGGCGCGATGATCGAAAGCCATTTGCGCGCCGGACGGCAGGACCTCGTCTCAGGCCAGCCGCTCGTCTATGGCCAAAGCATCACCGACGGCTGCATTGCTTGGGAGAGCTCGCTCGAATTGCTGGAGCGGCTGGCGCGCGGGGTCGCGGACCGGCGGCGCGCGGCGGGCGGATAGGCGCGGACGGAAAGCGTCAGATGGAAAGCTTGGCGCCCACCGCCGCCAGCGCGCCGGCCAGCACAGGGCGCAAGAACCGATCGGGAATCCTGCCGGCAAGATAGCTGCCGATAGCTATTCCGGGAAGCGAGCCGATCAGAAGCGAGACGAGCAAGGCCCAATCTATCGAGCCGAGGAACCAATGCCCGGCGCCGGCGACGAATGTCAGCGGAACCGCATGGGCGATGTCGGAGCCGATCAGCCGCACCGTGGGCAATCGCGGATAGAGGGCCAAAAGGACGGTAATGCCGATCGCGCCCGCCCCGACCGAGGAAATCGACACCAGAACTCCGAGAAAGGCGCCGAGAAGATTGGTCAGCAGCCGCGTCTGGCGATCCGTGAGCCCATCCGTCCGCTTGGCGATGTAGCGGAGCAGCCAGCCGCGAAACAGGATGACGACGGCGGTTAAAATCAGCGCGAAGCCCAGCACCGACGTGATCACCCCATTGGCCGCATGGCCGCTGGATTTTCCAAGCAGGGAAAGCCCGACGAGCGTGGCGAGCGTCGCAGGCACGCTGCCGGCCGCGAGACGGCGGGTGACGCGCCAATCGATCGTGCCGTTGAGCGAATGGACAAGCGTGCCATTGCTCTTGGTGATCGCGGCGTAGAGGAGATCGGTGCCGACGGCGGTTGTCGGCGCGATCCCGAACACGAGCACCAGCAAAGGCGTCATCAACGAGCCGCCGCCGACGCCGGTGAACCCGACCAGCCCTCCCACGCCGAACCCCGAGATCGAATAAAGCGGATTAATCGCATTCAGAAACTCGACCAAGGGGCGCCCGCAGTCCTGTTAACCTGACCGTCATCCTGCATTCATTTTTGGCGCCAAGCAAGGCCGAGGCGAATTCCCCCATGGAGGCCGGGCGCGGGCCCGAGCGGATCGCCGCGCCTTCGATCCGCCGCCGGCCGCCCCTGTATGTCATCTCGCCAGGAGCACGGTTTTGCACTCCGTCGGCAATTGCGCCATGGTCAGCGGCGGCTTCGGCTTAAAGGGGCCGGGCTTTGGATGCAGGATCGAATCGGAGAACCACCAGGCGAGCGAGGCGGCGTCGCAGCCTTGGCCGGGCGGAACCGGATCTTGATCCTTGCAGGCGTCCTCGCCCTGCGGGCAGACGAGCCGGACGTGGAAATGATAGTCATGGCCGTAATAGGGGCGCACCTTGTTGAGCCATGAGCGATCGCCGGTCGCCTCGCGGCAGATCGCCTTCTTGATCGCGGCGTTGACAAAAATCCGCTGCACCTGCGGGTCTTGCGCCGCCGCCTTGATCACCGCGAGATGATCCGGCGTCCATTTTTCCGGATCGACGTCGAGCCGATCGGCGCGAACCACGTTCACCGCCGACATTTCCTCCCGCTCCGCCCGCGACAAATCGCGATTTGGCATGGGCGTGAGCCAGATGTCGGCGTCGAGGCCGATCTGATGCGAGGCGTGCCCCGTCAGCATCGGGCCGCCGCGCGGCTGCGACATGTCGCCGACGAGGATTCCCGAGCAATACGCTGAAGTCGAGGCGAAGAAGAAG
>CAWESJ010000249.1:0-18136 GCA_963811015.1 uncultured Alphaproteobacteria bacterium
TCGCGTTGAACCCATCGCGGCGGCGTCATGCGCCAAGGCGGCGCAAATCTGCTGGCGTTCCTGGCGGCGATATGGGACTGGACTCGAGAGCCCAAACCGCATCCCCAAATCCTAAAGCTGCAATGTTTCGCTTGATCTTGCGTTTCTTCGGCCTCTTGTTGCTGGCTGCGGCCTTCGCGGCGCTGATCATCGACGCCACGCGATCAATCGCGGGCAAGGCCCTCGTTATGACTGAGATCGGTCAGACGGCCGCGGCGCTCGCGCCGGCCAGGCTCGCCTTGGTCGAAGACTCCGTCCGGCGCCACGCCCATCCCTTTGTCTATGACCCGATCCTGGTCGATTTTCTGCGCGCGCCGAGCTTTCTTGTCATCGGCCTCATCGGCTGGCTGTTTTTCCGGCTCGCCCGCGCGCCGCGCCCGAAGATCGGATTTTCGAGCCGCTAAAGCGGGATGAGGAAAAGTGGCAACCGGTTTTCCGCCCGCATCCCGCTCTAAGCTTTTGGAATTCGATCACGTTCATGATTTTGGATTGATTTAATCCAAAATCATGAACGTGATCTAAAGCTTTCGCCTGCGCGAATGCTTTTCATGATTTGAACTCCAGCGGCGTTGAATTTCATTGGATCTGGACGCGTCTGCGTTCATTGTGGCCGCACATTTGAATTCGCGCCCCAAGGAGCGGCTCATGTTTTCGTTCCGCAAGCAACTCTCCCTCCCAACCGCCGCCGAGGCTCTGCCCGGCCGTCTTGAGTCGATCGCAACCGCCGCCGTCCATTACCTCAATGGGCGCGCCTTGAAGCCGCCTTTTCCGCAGGGCGTCGAGACGATCCTGTTCGGGATGGGGTGTTTCTGGGGCGCGGAACGCAAATTCTGGCAGCTTGGCGACGCCATCCATGTCACCGCGGTCGGCTATGCCGGGGGTCTGACCCCGAACCCGACCTATGAGGAAGTGTGCTCCGGCCTAACCGGCCATGCCGAAGTGGTGCTGGTCGCTTTCGATCCGGCGCGAATTTCTTATGAGACGCTTTTGAAGCTGTTTTGGGAAAGTCATGACCCGACCCAGGGCATGCGCCAGGGCAATGACGTCGGCACGCAATATAGGTCCGGGATCTATGTCGAGAACGCGGCGCAGCGCGCGGCGGCGGAGGCGAGCAAGGCGGTCTTCGCCAAGGCCCTGGCCGAGCGCGGCTTTGACGCCGTCACGACCGAAATCGTCGATCGTCCGATCCTTTACTATGCGGAAACCTATCACCAGCAATATCTCGCCAAGAACCCCGACGGGTATTGCGGCCTCGGCGGCACCGGCGTCGCCTGCCAGATCGGCGTCGCCGCCGCATAGCGCGCGTCGCGGGGTCGAGGACCAAGGCCGGCGCCGCCGGCGGGAGCAGGCGAAAATGCGCCGGCGCGTGATCCAGCGCACTTTTTTTCGGCCTTCTGTGGCGTCTGGTGGGGGCAGCCGGGCTCGCCGCCCGGCAAGCCTTCGAGGCTGTCGCGCGGGAAGCCGGAATTTTCCTGGCGCAATGCAAAAAAAAACCGATTTCGGGGCCTTCCGCGTAAATTTAAGGGCAACGTTTTGGCGGCGGGCACGTTGTTGCGTCATTACAGCCTCGCCGCTTCCGCCCAAGGCGGCGACCTTGGAGTCCTTCTATGAACGCCTATAGAATCTGTGCAGCTTTTGTATTCTTTGGACTTTTCGCAGCCAGCGCCGCTTCCGCCAGCCTGATCTCGAACGACATAGCCGGCGCCAAGGATTATGGTTCGCTTCCGTCGTCCGCGGTCGAGAATGTTCGGCGGGATTCGCCAATCGTCATGGGGCGCAGCGTGAGCGCGCATCATAAGACCAAGCTGCATCACATAAAGATGAAGCCGCTCGAGTTGATCGAAAAACCCGCCGCGCCGGACGAGGCGGAATAATCCGTCGTCCATTTTTTGGGACGGCGCTTCGAATGGACGCCGCCTTTCTTTGGGCGGCGCGCCGGATTTCAAAAAGCGGCTTCAACGTTTCGATTTGCGACGATAAAGCGGCTTGCGCTTTGGGTGGGGCGCTGGCGTAAAGCCTTTGCAAGCGTCAGGCGAATAAAAGCGCCGAGAGCTTGCGCCGCGCGCCAATGGTCGCCGGATCCATCGGCCCCCAGGCCTCGAAGAACTGCAGCAATTGCTTGCGCGCGCCATCATCATTCCAGGCGCGGTCGCGCTTGATGATTTCAAGAAGCGCGGCGGCGGCGGCGTCGCGCTCGTTGCGGGCGTTGAGGAGCACCGCGAAATCGAACCGCGCCTGATGATCGTCCGGGCTCGCCTCGATCCTGCGGGTAAGGTCGAATATATCGCCAACGGACGCGGCCTGCTCGGCGAGTTCGAGCGCCGCCTTGGCGGCGACGATCGCCGGGTCGCGCGCGCCCGCCTCCGGCGCCGAGGCCAGAATGGTTCTCGCGTTCTCGATCTCTCCCGCGCCGATAAAGATCTTTGCGAGGCCGGCGATCGCCGCGAGATCGCCGGGGTCTTCGGAGACGATCGCGGCATAGGCTTCGGCCGCCCCGGCGACGTCTCCCTCGGCGAGAAGAGCCTCGGCCTCGGCCAGAGCATCCGCGCCCTCGTCGAGCGGGCCGACGAGCCGCTCGATAAAGCCCCGGACCTGGGATTCCGGCAAGGCGCCCATGAAGCCATCGACCGGCTGAGAGCGCTGGAAAGCGATCACCGCCGGGATCGAGCGAACGCCGAGCCGGCCCGGGATCTGCGGATGCTCGTCAATGTTCATTTTCACGAGCTTCACCTTGCCGGCGGCCGCTTTGACGACTTTTTCGAGGATTGGAGCGAGCTGCTTGCAGGGCTCGCACCAGGGCGCCCAGAAATCGACCAGGACCGGCTGGCGCGCCGATTCGGTGATGACGTCGACGCCGAAGCTCGCCGTCGAAGCGTCCTTGACGAGGGGCGTCGATTGCGCCTCGGCCGCGCCTTGCGCCTGCGCCTGGCCTGCCTTCTGGCCGAATATGCCCGCCATCTTTCAAACTCTCCTAAGGCAGCGCGCCTGGCGCGCAAAATACAGCGCGGCCAAAATGCGTCGCCGCCGCCAAAATCGCAACCCTCGTTCGATGATCTGTCGCAAGTTCCGGCGGCCGAAACCTTGGAGCGGACGCGCCCTCGCCGCAAGAGGGACAGGCGTCGGCGAGGAGGATCTTTCGATCCGGGCCGAAACATGCTGTAAATCGCGCGCGTCCGATCGGCGGCGCCGGCACGAAGGACGGATCTTGCAAAAATGCGACATCATGGCGCGGCTCGAGCGTCGTCTGGGTAAAGTGCACGCCCGCCAGCGGATCGGCATCGAGGCGGATCATGAGGCGCAGGCGTTCGGCCAGGGGTTGAATTTCTTCCATTTCGAAAACTGGATTTTGGCCCCTTCCTTCATTGGCGGCGCGCTTCGGCTCGCCGGGCTTTACGCGCGCGCCCGCCGGAACGCGGGGCGCGTCGAGCTGCGCCGCAACACCATCGCCTCGCCCAGGTTGCCGGAGGCGTTCGAGGGCTTCGCCATCCTTCATCTGAGCGATCTGCACGCCGACATGAGCGGGCCGGCGATGGACCGTCTCATCGCGCTTGTCGGCGGGCTCGAATATGACATTTGCGTTCTGACCGGCGATTATCGGGGCAAGACTTATGGCGCTTTCGAGCCCGCGCTGGAAGGCGTCGCCCGGGTGCGCGCCTGCCTCAAAGGGCCGGTTTACGGCGTCCTCGGCAATCATGACACGATCCGCATGGTTCCGTCGCTCGAAGACATGGGGATAAGAATGCTGTTGAACAAATCCGAGGCGATCGCGCGCGAAGGCCAGGAGATCCGCCTCGCCGGGATCGACGACGCGCATTTCTTCCGCGTCGACAATATAGAAAAGGCCGCGGCCGACATCCCGCCTGACGCATTCGCGATCCTGCTTTCGCATACGCCCGAGATCTACCGCCAGGCGGCGCATGCCGGAATTCGACGCGCTGCTCGCCGGGCATACTCACGGCGGCCAGATCTGCCTGCCGGGATCGATTCCGATCACGCTCGATTCCGCGCTGCCGCGGGCCTATGGGGCGGGGCCGTGGCGATATGGGGAAATGGCTGGCTATACCTCCGTCGGCGCCGGATCGAGCGTGGTCGCGGTCAGGCTGAACTGCCCGCCCGAGATCACGCTGCATCGGCTCGCGCGCGGCGATGCGCCTCAATAGGGGCGCTCGCGGATCTTCAGCGCGAAAAGCGCGCGGGAGAGCGCCAGCTCCCCGATCCAGAACAGGCCGGCGCCGATCACCGCATCGGCGGCGCTCAGCCCAAGCGCATCCTTGCAAGCGAGGAGCGGGAACAGAGATTCCGGCGCCTGATCGAGCCCCGGCGCCATGCTCTGCGGCGCAAGGCCCAGGCGCCGCTTGATGAAGCTCGAGAAGAGGTCGCCCGCCATGGCGGCCGCGCCGGCGATGAGCCCGACCTCGAAAGCAAGCCCGAGCGCAGGCGCGGCGAGGGCCGTCGCGAGCAGGGCGAAAAACACGCCGCGTATGGTCTTGGAGGCCCCGAAGAGCGGCCTGCCGTCGAAGAAAATCCAGCCCTGATCAAGCGGCAGCGAACCCCAGCCGCCCAAGAGCTTCTTGGCCAGGACCGGGGCTCCATTCGCCGCCAAAACGAGGCAGAGCCCGCGAAAGATCAGCCAGAGGCGCATGAACTCCTGTCTTAACTCCTGCCCCGGACGGTCCAAAGCGCCTGCGGCGGAGCGGCCCGGACGTCAATTTTTCCCGGGATCTCGCCGTCGAAACAAGCCGATGGAGCCTCGCGCCCGGCTCCGCTTGAACGCGCCGATCGGGGGCGAAGTTCCGGCACCCCGCCGGCTCGCGCGCCCGGCGCGATGGCGGTCGCTCTAGTTAATAAGAATTATAAACTTATATAAAGCGGCGCGGGCCGCGAAGGCGGTCGCGGAAATCGCGGGGCCTCGCGGCGTTGATAAGTCCGGACGTTTTCTATCATCCCCAACAGACAAGAGCTGGAGCGCTCCCATGATCGACGTCTATTACTGGCCGACCCCGAACGGCAAGAAAGTGACGATATTCCTCGAAGAGGCCGGCCTCGACTACAATATCATTCCGCTGAACATCGGCCGCGGCGACCAGTTCGCCGACAGTTTTCTGCGCCTCAACCCCAATCATCGGATGCCGGCGATTGTCGACCATGATCCGCCGGGCGGCGGCGCGCCCGTGGGCGTGTTCGAATCCGCCGCCATTTTGTTTTATCTCGCCGAGAAGACCGGCAAATTCTGGCCGCAGGCGCTGCGGCCGAAATATGAGGTCGTTCAATGGGTGATCTGGCAGGCCGCCAATCAGGGCCCGAAGCTTGGCGAGAACGGCCATTTCCGCCGGCTCGGCGACAAGCAAGGCGACCAGTCCTACGCGATCCGGCGCTTCACCGACGAGACGAACCGGCTTTATGGCGTGCTGAACAACAGGCTTTATGACCGGTCCTATATAGCCGGCGACGAATATACGATCGCCGACATGATTTCCTTCCCCTGGACCGTCGGCTGGGAGGGCCAGGGCCAGGACATTAACGAGTTCAAATATTTCAAGCGCTGGTTCGAGGCGGTTTCGGCGCGGCCGGGGGTCCAGCGCGGCTTGGCGGTCGGCAAGGATTTCGGCGCGGATAACGCCGATCTGAGCCCGGAAGAACAGGAACGTCGCGCCAGGCTGCTTTACAATCAGCGCGCGCGGCCGGCGCCGGCGGCGTGAGGCTTTCGATCGCGCGGATGCGTCCGATCGAATGGGAGCGGCGCGAGCTCCAAGGATTGCCGCAGGTTCACTCGGCCTGTCGCGGGAGCCGGTCGCCGGCTTCGCCTTGGCCGCTGGCGATGAGGCCGCTTGGCTCCCGCTCGTCGTGGATATATTTGCCGCCGCCGTGCCATGAGGCGAGGCCCGAAATAAGATATAAGGACGCAGGAAAAGCCGAGCGCGATCGCCAATCCGCGCATGAAAGGCTCGGAAAGAATTGCTTGCCGCTGACCACCGCCGCGAGCATCCCGAGCGTCGTATTGCCGAGGACGATCCACTTATAGGCGTCCCCGCAAGCGGCGCCTTGCGACTTCCTGACCATGCGTTCAAGCTTCCAAAAATCGCGCGGCTCATCGGCCGAGCCCGGCCTTCGGCGCGGCGCAAGGCCTTCGCCCCGGCCCGCGCCCCATTGAAACCGAATTTGGCCTGAAACAGCGGCGAAATCTGGACAAATCCGATTGCAGGCTTCATTATCGGAAGAGGCCAAGGCCCAGCATGAGACTGCTGCGCCTTCCCGTTGGGTTCAGCGGCGGCGCGGTCGTTCCAGAGGGCCGTTCCAGGGCCGGCGGGCGCATGGCGGCGGCTCCAATGCCCCGCCCGCGCTTTTTTAGCGTCAACCATGAAACAGGAGCCGATGAAACGGCGATCCTCCGCGATGCTGATTCGCCGATGAACGGGGTTGACGCGACATGCGCCGCGACCGGCTTTCGCAAGGCCGAGAGCGCTGGCGATCGCCAGGCGGCGGAAAATTAGCGCCATGGCGGCTTTGGTCGGATTATCCTGCGTCGGCATATTGTTGAGCGTCGCGCTTCTCGCCGGTCTCGTCGGCCGCTCGCGCGACGTCTCGGCCGCCGTCTACGCCGCCTGTTTCGCAATATCGCTCATCGGGCTTGTCGCGGCTCTCGTCAGCCTCGCGCTCGGCGCGCCGGCGTCGCAGGCCGAATTGCCGCTCGGCCTGCCATGGGTCGGCGCGCATTTCCGGGTCGATCCGCTCGCCGCCTTCTTCCTCGCCGTGGTCAATCTCGGCGCCGCCGCCGCCTCGCTCTACGCGATCGGCTATGGGCGCCACGAGCCCGAGCCGCAGCGCGTGACGCCGCTCGTTCCGGCCTTCCTCGCGGGAATGAATCTCGGTTGTGCTGGCGGACGACGCCTTCAGCTTTCTGTTCGCCTGGGAATTCATGTCCGTGTCGTCCTGGGCGCTGGTGATGGCGCATCACCGCGAGGAGGGGGTCGCGCGCGCGGGCTATGTCTACATTGTGATGGCGAGCTTCGGCACGCTTGCTCTGCTCCTCGCCTTCGGCCTTCTCGCCGGCGCGGATGGCGGCTACGCCTTCGCGGCGATCCGCGCGCATGGCGGGTCCGAGCTCCGCGCCGGACTGGTTCTGGCGCTTGCTTTGGCGGGCGCCGGATCGAAGGCCGGGCTCGTCCCTTTGCATGTCTGGCTGCCGCTCGCCCATCCGGCGGCGCCCAGCCATGTTTCGGCGCTGATGAGCGGCGTCATGACCAAGGTCGCGGTCTATGGCTTCGTTCGGATCGCCTTCGACCTGCTCGGTCCGCCAGCATGGTGGTGGGGCGTTCCAATTCTGTCGATCGGCGCCGGGACGGCGGCGCTCGGCGTGCTCTACGCCCTCATGCAGAGCGACCTCAAGCGCGTCCTCGCCTACAGCACGATCGAGAATATCGGCCTCATCTTCATCGGCCTCGGCTTGGCGCTGGCCTTCGAAGCGAACGGCTTTCGCACCGCCGCGGCGCTTGCGCTGACCGCTGCGCTCTTTCACGTCTTCAATCACGCCCTGTTCAAGAGCCTGCTGTTTTTCGGCGCCGGGGCCGTGCTTGTCGCGACCGGCCAGCGCGAGATGGACCGGCTTGGCGGCCTCATCCACCGCATGCCGGTCACGAGCTTCATGTTCCTCATCGGCTGCGTCGCGATCTCGGCCTTGCCGCCGTTGAACGGCTTCGCCTCCGAATGGCTCGCGCTGCAGGCGATTTTGCTCAGCCCGCAGCTGCCGCAATGGGGGCTGAAGCTTCTTGTTCCGGCGGCGGGCGCCCTTCTCGCCCTGTCGGCGGCGCTGGCTGCGGCCTGTTTCGTCCGCGCCTTCGGGATCGTTTTTCTCGGCCGGCCTCGCTCCGCCGCGGCGAAAACCGCGCGCGAGGTCGATCAATGGTCGCTCGCGGCTATGGCGGCCCTCGCGGCCCTGTGCTTCGCCGCCGGCGTTTTGCCCGGGCTCGTGATCGACGGGCTCGCGCCGGTCGCGCAGGCGATCGTCGGCGCAAGCATGCCGGCGCAGGCGAGCCTCGACTGGCTCTCGATCGCGCCGATCGCGGAAAGCCGCAGCTCCTATAGCGGCCTTCTGGTCTTCGCCTTCATCGCGACCTCGGCGTCGCTCGCGGCCGTCGTCATTCACCGCTTCGCCTCGCAAGCCGCGCGGCGCGCGCCGGCATGGGACTGCGGCTATCCCGATCCCAGTCCCATGACGCAATATACGGCGGCCGGCTTCGCCCAGCCGATCCGGCGCGTCTTCGGCACATTCGTTTTCCGGGCGAGCGAGCGCATCGACATGCCGGCCCCCGGCGACATGCGCCCGGCGCGCTTCGACGCTGCTCTGCACGATCTCGCCTGGGAGCTTCTCTACGCGCCGATCGGGCGCGCGGTCTCGTTTGCGGCGGAGCGCCTCAACCGGCTGCAATATCTGACTATCCGGATCTATCTCAGCATGGTCTTTTTCGCCCTCGTGTTCCTCCTTCTGGCGCTTGCTGTATGGCCGTGATCTTCGACTTCGCCATCCAAAACGCGCAAATGGCGCTGGTGCTTCTGCTCGCGCCGGCCCTCACCGGCTTCGTGCGCAAGGCGAAGGCGCGGCTGCTGCGCCGGCGCGGGCCGCCGCTGTTGCAGCCCTATCGCGATCTCCTGCGGCTCCTGCGTAAGGATGTCGCGCTGGCGGAGAATTCGTCCTGGCTGTTTCGCGTCATCCCCTATCTGATTTTCGCCGCGACCTGGGTCGCGGCCTCGCTGGTTCCGACCTTCGCCGCGGGCCTCATGTTCAATTGGTCGGCCGACCTCATCGCGATCATCGCCTTGCTCGGCAGCGCCCGCTTCTTTCTGGCCCTCGCCGGGATGGACGCCGGGACGAGCTTCGGCGGCCTCGGCTCGAGCCGGGAAATGATGATCGCCACGCTCGCCGAGCCCGCCACCATCATGATCGTGTTCACCCTCGCCCTTGTCGCCGGCTCAACCCAGCTTTCCCAGGTCGCCTTCCATCTGATGTCCGGTTCGGTCGGCCTCAGGGTCTCGCTCGGCCTTGCGCTCGTCGCATTGGTGATGGTCGCGATCGCCGAGAACGGCCGCATCCCGATCGACAATCCGGCGACCCACCTCGAGCTCACCATGGTTCACGAGGCCATGCTGCTCGAATATTCCGGCCGCCACCTCGCCTTGATCGAGCTTGCGGCCTCGCTGAAGCTCCTTCTCTATATTTCGCTCATCGCCTGCGTGTTCGCGCCTTGGGGGCTCGCGCAGCCTGGCTCCGGCGCCGGCGCGCAACTCGCGGGCGCTGCGGCCTATGTCGGCAAGCTCGCGGTCGGCGGCCTGCTTCTGGCGCTGTTCGAGACCGCCGTCGCCAAGATGCGGGTCTTCAGGGTCTCGGACTTCCTCGGCGCGGCCTTGATGCTTGGCCTGCTCGGAACGCTGCTTCTGTTCGTGTCGCGGAGCCTGTAGATGGGCCATCTCGAGTTCGACGTTGCTCATCTGTTCGCCGGCGGGCTCGTGCTCGTGAGCTTCATGCTGCTCTATCAGGATCGGCTCTACGCGCTGCTCAACGTCTTCGCTCTCCAGGCCGTCGTGCTGGCGCTCTCGGTCTCGTGGCAGGCCTACGTCCAGGCGCCCCGCACCTCTATGTCACGGCGGCGATCGCTTTGTTCTTCAAGGCGCTCATCATCCCCATGGCGCTGCATCGCATCATCGCGCGCCTCGGCATCCATCGCGAGGTCGAAAACGTCGTCAGCACCGGCCCGACCATGCTCGCCGGCATGGGGCTCGTCGCTTTGTCCATGGTGGTCATGCTGAGAGTCACCGCCGCCGCCGTCCCGCTCGCCCGCGAGGATCTCGCCTTCGCGCTCTCGGTGGTGCTGCTCGGCCTCCTCATGATGGTGACGCGCAACAATGCGGTCAGCCAGATCGTCGGCTTCATGTCGCTTGAGAACGGGCTAATCCTGGCCGCTGCGGGCGCGAAGGGCATGCCGCTCGTCGTCGAGATCAGCGTCGCCTTCTCCGTCCTCATCGCCTTCATCGTCATCGGCACGCTTCTGTTCCGCATCCGCGAGCGCTTCGACACCGTCGACGCCGACGCCCTCGACCGTTTCCGCGGCGGCCAGCGATGAGCCCGCTGTCGATCAATGGCGTGACCCTGATCCTGGCGATTCCCGCCGCCGCGGCCGCGCTGCTCGGCCTGCTTCCAGGCTACCGCCTGTCGGCTCAGGTCAATGTGCTCGCATCCTTCGCGACATTCCTCGCCGCGCTGTCGCTCTTCGTCGCGAAGCCGGAGCCGGGCCCCTATATCCTTGTCGACGATCTCAACATCGTCTTTATCGTGCTCAACACATTCGTCGCCTTCACGACCAGCGTCTTCAGCGCGAGCTACATCGCTCATGAGCTCGAGAACGGCCGCCTCGCTCCCGCGCATCTGCGCTTCTATCACGCCATGTATCAGGCGCTGATCTTCGCCATGAATCTCGCGCTCGCCGCCAATAATATCGGCCTCATGTGGGTGGCGATCGAGATCGCGACCTTGACCACGGTCCTCATGGTCGGCATCTACAGAACCCGCGCCGCCATTGAAGCCGCCTGGAAATATTTCATCCTCGGCAGCGTCGGCATAGCGCTCGCGCTGTTTGGCACGATTCTCGTCTATATGGCCGCCCGCCCGGCGGTCGGCGAAGGCCAGGACGGCATGATCTGGACGGTGTTGATCGAACATGTCTCGGCCTTCGATCCGGCGCTGCTCAATGTCGCCTTCGTCTTTCTTTTGCTCGGCTATGGCACCAAGGTCGGCCTGGTCCCGCTGCACGCCTGGCTTCCAGACGCCCATTCGGAGGGCCCGACGCCGATTTCCGCCGTGCTGTCGGGCCTCTTGCTGAATGTCGCGCTTTACGCGGTGTTGCGCTTCAAGCTGCTGCTCGCCGCCAATTCCGGCGCGATCGCGCCGGGACCGCTCATGGCCGGGATGGGGCTCGTCTCGCTCGTCTTCGCGGGCTTCATGCTGTACCGCCGCCGCGACATCAAGCGCATGTTCGCCTATTCCTCGATCGAGCACATGGGGATTATCGTTTTCGCCTTCGGCATGGGCGGGCCGCTCGCCAATTTCGCCGGCCTTCTCCACATGACCATGCACAGCCTGACGAAATCGGCGATCTTCTTCACCGTCGGCCATGTGACTCAAGTCGCCGGCACGCAGCGGATGGCCGACATCCGCGGCCTGACCGCAAGCCATCCGGAGCTCGGCTGGAGCCTCGTCCTCGGCGTCCTCGCGATCGCCGGGCTGCCGCCCTTCGGCATTTTCATGAGCGAATTCCTGGTCGTGACCTCCACTTTCGCGCGCGAGCCGCTGCTCGCGCTTTTGCTTGTCGCAGGCCTTCTCATTGCCTTTGGGGCCTTGGTTTTCCATTTGCAGGGGCTCGCCTTTGGCGCGCCCTCCTTCGTCCGCGCGCCGACCCACGCGTCATATGCTCCGATGATCAGTCATTTTGCGCTGGTTTTGACGGCCGGGGTCTATTTGCCGCCGCCGCTCGTCGTCTGGTTCCAGCATGTCGCCGGGCTGCTCGGATAAAGTTGAGGAGAACTGAGCCATGCCGACGCTCGCCGACGCGCTCGCTGACGGTCTCGCCGTGGCCGAGATTAGGCCTTGGCCGCGCCGCGAGGTTGGCTTCGACCTCTGGCTCGCGCTCGCGGAAGAGCTAGGCGCGGGCCGCTGGACGCTGTTTGGCCTTTGGGGCGACCGCGACGCGGTCCATATGGCGCTTCTCGACGACGCCTTGGGCGAGGTCGCCGTCGCGACCCATAAATGCGCAAGCGGGATCTTCCCGTCGGTTGGGCGGCTACATCCTCCGGCGATCCGGCCGGAGCGGGCGATCCGCGATCTCTTCGGCCTCGAGCCCAAGGGCTTGGCGGATCCGCGGCTTTGGCTCGACCATGGCCGCTGGGGCCTGCGGCATCCGCTGGGGACGAGAACGGCGCCCTCGGAGCCCACGCCCGAATATGTTTTTCTTCCCAGCGAAGGCGAAGGCCTGGAGCAAATCCCGGTCGGCCCGGTCCATGCCGGCGTGATCGAGCCGGGCCATTTCCGCTTCACCGCCAATGGCGAGGCGGTCGTGCGGCTCGAGGAGCGCTTGGGCTATGCGCATAAAGGCGTCGAGGGCCTGATGGCCGGCGCCGACCTCGCGCGCGGCGCGGAGCTCGCGGGGCGGATATCGGGCGACAGCACGGTCGCATACGCCCTGGCCTTCGCCCGCGCCGTCGAGGCGGCGCTCGCCATCGAGCCGCCGCCCCGCGCGATCTGGCTGCGCGCGCTGATGGCCGAGCTCGAACGCCTCGCCAACCATATTGGCGACATAGGCGCGATCTGCAACGACGCCGCCTTCGCGCTCATGCACGCCCATTGCGGCGTTCTGCGCGAGCGCGTCCTGCGCGCCTCGGCGGCTTGTTTCGGCCATAGGCTGATGATGGACTGCGTCGCGCCGGGCGGCGTCGCGGCCGATCTCGACCCGCAAGGGGCCGCGCGCATCCGCGAGCTCGTGGGATTGGCGCGCCGGGTTTTCCCTCAGCTGGTCGAGCTTTACGACAGAACCGCCTCGCTGCAGGACCGGACGGTCGGCGCCGGCGTGGCGCAACCCGCTCTCGTGCGGCAATATGGCTGCGGCGGCTTTGTCGGCCGCGCTTCGGGGCGAAGCTTCGACGCCCGCCGCAACCTCGCCTATCCGCCCTATGACGCGCTTTCCTTCGAGGTCCCGACCTGGCGGAAGGCGACGTCAACGCGCGAATATGGATTCGCATTCGCGAGGTCGAGCAAAGCCTGGCGCTTGTCGAGCAGATCCTCGATCGCCTCCCGGCCGAAGGCCCCGCGCGGGTTCCGATCAGCACGGGCAGGGCGGGGGAGGGGATGGCCGTCGTGGAGGGATTTCGCGGCGATATTCTCGCCTATGTCCGCCTCGACGTGGAGACGCGCATCGCGCGTTGCCATTTGCGCGATCCGTCCTGGTTCCAATGGCCGGTGCTCGAGGCTGCGATCGAGGGCAATATCGTCGCCGATTTTCCGCTGTGCAATAAGTCGTTCAATTGCTCCTACTCGGGGCATGATCTTTAGAAGGAGGGCGTGCTCAGACGTCGATGACGATCCCATATCGGTCGAGCGCCGCCAAAAAATCGGCGCGGCCGGTGAATGTTATCGCCCTCACGCCGAGCGCCGCCGCCGCCTCGGTATTCTCGGCCCGGTCGTCGATGAAAATGCAATCCTCCGGCCGCCGCCCTTCGATTTGAAGCACTTTCAGATTTATTGTCCTGAATTGTCCCGCATTGTCATATAAATAGACGACCGTTTTTCCCTTTCTTCCCATTGTCTTAGCCTGTCTGTCATCCTATGTCTTGGACACAAGGTAACAGGCCGAGACAGGTTTTTCTGTTACCCCCACAGAGCCGAGGTAACAGGTAATGGCGAAGTTGACGGTTCGAAAGATTGAGGCTTTGCAGGCGAAGCCGGCCGCCGCCGCGAAGGAATTCCCCGACAGCGACGGCCTGTATTTCGCCGTCCAGCCGAGCGGCAAGGCGGCCTGGACCCTGCGCTATCGGTTCGGCGGCAAGCCGCGCAAGCTGACCATCGGACCTTATCCCGCGCTTGGGCTCGCCGACGCCCGCCAAGCGGCCCTGCAGGCCCGCGCCGCCGTCGCGGCGGGCAAGGACCCGCAAGGCGAAAAACTCGCGTCCAGGGCCGCCGCCAGAGCCGCCGCGCATGCGCCGCCGGCCGCGCCGCCAAAAGACCTGATCGAGGACGTCGCCGCCGCCTATCTCAAGCGCCATGTCGAGCCGAAGACGCGCCTTCGCAGCGCGGCCGAGACCCGCCGCCTGTTCGACGTCGAGATCCTGCCCCAATGGCGCGGGCGACGGCTCTCGGAAATCAGCAAAGCGGATGTTCACGCGCTCCTCGACGTCATCGTCGATCGCGGCGCGCCCGTGACCGCGAACCGAACCCTTTCAGCCTTGCGCGGCTGTTGCGCGTGGGCTTTGTCGCGCGGCTTGATCGAGTTTTCGCCCGTGGCGGGCGTCAAGGCGCCAGCCGAGGAAAGCGCGCGCGAGCGCGTCCTATCCGACGCCGAATTGCGGGCCGGTCCGGGCGGCGGCGGAAGGGCTCGGGGCGGCTCCGGCGGCGTTCGTCCGGCTTTTGATCCTAACTGGCCAACGGCGCTCGGAAGTCGCCGAAATGGCATGGGCGGAAATTGACCTCGCCGCCGGCTTTCGCGCCTGCCCGCCGCCCGCGCCAAGAACGGCAAGGCGCACGACCTTCCGCTGCCCGCCGCCGCGATCGGGATTATCGAGGCCTTGCCGCGATCGGGCGATTCGAAAACCGATCGCGTCTTTCCGACGCTCGCCTTTGACACGATCAAGCGGCGGCTCGACCGCGCCTTGCCCGCCGACATGGTCGCCTGGACATTCCATGATTTGCGCGGTTTCGCCACCGGCTGCCAAGGGCTGTTAATCTTCCGGTCGTCGAGAAACTACTCAACCACGTCGGCGGGTCTTTTCGCGGCGTGACCGGGATTTATCTGCGCGCCGCGCTGGACCCCGAGAAGCGCGGCGCGATGGATCGATGGGGCTCACATGTGGAGCGTGTCATTAGCGATCGGCGCGACAACGTGGTCACATTGCGCCGCTAGCACCCTTTACATTTTGCAACATGCTGTTTTCGCTCGCATGTTGCTCTGCACCCTTTACATTAACCCTTTACATTCAACGGTTTAGGTGCGTTTTTGCGAATTGCTCCGCTTGACGAGGCGGCGTCGCGGCATGATGTTTTGTCGTAGAAAAACCCTGGCAGAACGAAGGATATTTTCATGGCAAAACACGCGATCGCGCCACCGCGCGAAGACGTGGAGTGAGTTCACACTCCCCGACCTCGCGCGCGAATTCAACATCGACCCGCGGACGCTTCGCCGCTGGTTGGTCACACCGGCCCTCGGTTTCCCGCGCCCGACGCGGGTTCTCAATCGTTTGTATTTTGCGCGCGCCGAGATTGTCGCATGGAAAACGCGGCGCGCGCTGGCGCATGTCGGCGGGGGGACGTGCGCATGAAAGTGAAAAAATGGCACGCGTACGGCATCGCGCCGCCGATCGATAATCGCTGGAGCCTTCTCCCTACGCTCGCCGACGTCATCAAACAGGCCGAGGCGGAAGGAGGTCCCGGGCCGGCGTCAACGCGACTTGTCAGCGATTGCGTACGCGTGCTTCCTAGCGACTCGACTTGGATGTCGGAAGGCGACGTCACCTATGAGCCAGGGATTTTTTCCTTCCGGGCGATCACTCGAATTTGACTACGGATTTGTTGGAAGCAATCCAACAACGGCTCGAGCGTTATTTCTCCACGCAGGCTCGATTGGTTCGCCGGGAGCCCATGGCAATATGCAGCGTCAGCACCCACTCAGATGCAGCAAAGCCCCGGCGTCGTTGGCCAGGCTTTGCATATTTTCGGATCTTGGCAGGTCCATGAACACGCGACAAGGGGCGCACCATGACTACGAAATAAAAACCCCCCCGCGCGCGTGAAGGGCGGGCGAGGGGGGCAGGACGCATAAATTGTGTGGTGCAGCAATACCACATATAGCGCGGCCTCACTCCCATGTCTAGTCCCCTCGCGCGCGGCCCTGAACGCACGCGAGGATCAGCAATGCCATTTTCAAAAAACCAGGGGCCTTTGCCGCCGGACGTCGCCCCAACATGCGACCCGAAAGCAGTCCGCGATTTCTTGACCATATTTCATAATCAGGCGGCGGCGATGGCGGCGATGCTGCCGGGGGACATTCGGCCCGGCGTGCTGAATCTTATTCGGATTGACCCTCGCACCGACCGCGCCAAGCCCGTCGTCACACGTTACGCGATCGGCGACGTTGATGGCATGGCCACCGAGGCAATCGCGGCGTCCAACGCGGGGCATAACATCTATGTTGAGGGCCGGACGGTCCGCGCCGACGTCGGCGGCAACCGTCGCGGCGCGACCCAAGACACGATTTTCGTTTTCGCGACCGCGATTGATCTCGACGCTGATCGCGGCAAGGGTTCACGCGACCCGATCGCGCCGAGCCTGTCAGTCGAAACAAGCCCCGGCAACAGGCACGATTGGATCATGTATGACCAGCCGCTGCCGCCGTCCGTCGCTCTCGACATCGGGCGGCGGTTGCGGGCGGCGGCGAAGGCGGATTTCGTGCACGGGAGCGATTTGCGGCGATTATCGCCTCGCTGGAACGCGCAACTGGCCGAACAAGGGAAAGCTCGTGCGCGGTCGCGTCGCCTGTCCGACCTTCATCATTCCCGGCGACTTGAAGCCGCCCCTATGGTCGCCGGACGAGCTGAAAAAGATCCTGCCCGAGGCCCCCGTCGCGCCGCCGATCGACGCCGGAGAATTTACGGATTGGGATTTCGTCCTCGTTAAATTGTGCCTCGACAACATCCCAAACGATCCCGCCGCCGAATATGACGTGTGGTGGACTGTTGTGTGTGCTGTGAGCTGGGCGGCTCACAACGCGGCGACTGCTGAAATGGCGGAAAAGTTGAGGGCGCTTTGCGACGCATGGTCGCGACAGGCGAGAGGCGTCTACAACAAACGCAATCAACAACGTGTGTGGATTGATCGCAAGCCTGGACACGCGACCCCGATTACGACAAATTCGCTATGGTGGCTCGCGGAGGCGCACGGCTGGCGGGCCTACGCGGCACAAGAGCTGTTGTGGGACATCGAGCTTGCCGAGCGGCATGCGGAAATTCAAGCGCGCGCCGCGCCGCAGACGTGGGCGCAGATCTGCGCCGAGCTGGGCATTGACCCGGCGGCCACGGCGGCCACGGCGGCCACGGCGGCCGCGGAGGCCGCGCCGCGCATCGAGCCACCATGTGGAGATAGCGCGGCGGCCCCGGAAGGGCCTCGCGAGGACGCGGCGAGAGCGAAGCAGGAAGAGCCAACCCCGGACGAGACCGCCCGCGCAAGGAGGATTTTCAACAGTCCGGCGCCCAAGCGCAAGCGCCCACGGGACCGCGAAAGCCTCACAGAGCTTGGCAATGCGCATCGGCTCGTCAACCGGCACGGCGACGATATTCGTTTCGTCCACGCCTACGGAACATGGTTCATTTGGGATGGAACCCACTGGAAACGCGACGACGACCTCGGCATTCGGCGGCTGGCCGAGGAAACCGTGCAGGCGGTCTTGCTTGAGGAGGCCCCGCGCGCGGACCCCGAGAGGCGGATGAAGCTCATCAAGCACTATGTGAAATCATCGGCGCGCAATCAGTTTTCCGCCATGTGCGAGCTGGCGCAGCACCAAGCTGAGGTTGTGCTGTCACATGAGTTGCTCGACGCTGACCCGATGCTGCTCGGGGTGAAAAACGGCGTGATCGACCTCAATACAGGGGAGTTCCGCGAGGGACGGCGCGAAGACTATGTAACGAAGCGATGCAACGTTGCTTATGACCCCGAGGCGACGTGCCCCAATTGGTTGGCGTTTGAGGAGAAGATTTCGGGGGATGAGGAGTTGGTCGCCTACAAGCGGCGCGTCTTCGGCTTATGCCTCACAGGTCGCGTGCTTGAAATCATGTGGGTTCTGCATGGGCAGGGCGCCAACGGAAAAACAACCGAGCTAGAAACCATATTTGCGCTTCTGGGGGGTTACGCCCTCGCAACCGACATCAGCATACTCCTCACGGATGCACGGAGCGGCGCGGCGAAGCCCGATGTTGTGGCGCTCAAAGGCAAACGGCTGCTTTCAATCAATGAGACGGACGAAAGGGAGCACATCAACGAAAGCAAGGTGAAATATATAACATCGACGGACATGTTGTCGGCGCGCGACCTGTACGAGAAGCCAATCAACTTCAGGCCAACTCACAAGCCATTCATCAAGACAAATCACGCCCCCACCATACGCGGGACTGATCTAGGCATCTGGCGTCGCATCCATAAAATCCCATACAACACAACAATTCCAGAAGCAGATAAAATAATGAATTTCCGCGAAGAAAAATTAACGCCCGAACTGCCCGGCATCCTCAATTGGATGTTGGCCGGACTCAAGGAGCTTCGCGAGAAAGAGTTCAAGTTGGACCCGCCGCCGGC
>CAWESJ010000250.1:0-3048 GCA_963811015.1 uncultured Alphaproteobacteria bacterium
GGCGACCATGGCGGCAGGCCATAGCGCAGGGCGACGGCGTTTTCCAGCTTCAGCGTGAGGGCGCGGAAGGCTTCGCCGAGAAAAGGCTTCACCACGGAAATGCAATCGAAGCCGAGCAGGCCCTCGTCGGCGTCATGGAGCAATTCGCGAAGCTCCGCCTTGGCGTCCTTGGCGGCAGGAAACCAAAGCCGGCGCAGCGCCAAAACCAGAAGCGAATGCTGCGCGACCGACAGCGGCAGCGGCCAAGCCGAATGCCCGCCCCAGCGATAGGTGCGGGCGAGCCCGATCGCCAGATCGCGGTCCTCCCAATCGAATGGCGTGGGATCGAGAAGGTCAAGGCGCTTGCCGGAAAAAAGCCGAACCCAGCCTCGCGCGCTGGTCATGGCGGCGCGCTCCGCGCAGGGCGGGACAGTCTTTTTGAGCTCATCCCGACACCTTTAGGGCAATTCTTCCCGCGGGAAAACCGCGCTCTGACGGCGCTTGCCGCTTAGCCAGCGATGGCGCTTCCTTGGGCGCATCCCGAGCGTTTCGCTAAGTTCTGCCATTACAGAGCGTGCGCGGGGGCGAGCGGCATGGCGATTGCTTCAGCTGGAGGCGCTCGGGCTCAGGGCGCGCGCGCGGCCGGGTCCTTCGGCCAAACGACGCCGCCCGTCGGTTTCAAGTCGGAACATGCGAATTGGAGAGATTTTAGCGATGAACCTTCAGATCGATCGGTCCCAGATCGAAGCCATGGTCGCCGAATTCCCAAATCTCGCTCCGTTGAAGGAGCAGCTTCGCTTCGGCAACAGGGTGGAAGT
This sequence comes from uncultured Alphaproteobacteria bacterium, assembly GCA_963811015.1. GTDB lineage: Bacteria > Pseudomonadota > Alphaproteobacteria > Rhizobiales > Beijerinckiaceae > Methylocapsa. The sequence continues at coordinate 798 of CAWESJ010000250.1, forward strand.
GCCTTTCCATCAATTGTCGGCTTCCGAACTGAACTTCCTGCATGGCCTTTACCTGAAATCGGGTCCCGACTATCAGGTCAAGGCGGCGCATCTTTCGACCCTGCAAAAAGCCCTGTCCAGCGGCGGCGAAAGATATACGGCGGAAGATCTCGAAAACGTCGTGCCGGCGATGGCCCGCTACCTCGCGCAGGACGGCATAAGGGGCTGGCTGTTCACCGCCAATGTCACCAATCGGCCGCTGCCTTATGTCTTGACGCGGCTCGACTACACCCCGCCGGCGGAGGACGCGGCCGGCAAGATCTTCCTCGAGTTGAAGGCCAATGTGAAGGGCTCGGTCACGACCCAGGTTCTGCGCATCGCGACGAACGACATTGTCGGCAAAACGGTTGGCGAGATCTTCGCCATGAAGGGCTTTCTGAAGGAGACGCCGGAGCTCATCGCCGAATATGACAAGACGGTCGAGAAATATTTCGAATGCCGGGCGCTATATGGGACGCAATTTTCCGCCAAGGGCACCGGTTTTTACGCCGATGATCCGAACTCGACCCATAGGGACACGGATTGGACGCGCAAGGACGTCGTGGTGCTCTCGACCAGCGGAGGGCCGGCGCGGCTCGTCAATGACGAGGGAGTGCTTACCGCTCGTACGCTGACCATGGATGCGACCGGGGACGTTCTCGGCCAATATTTGAAGAAAGCCAAGAAAAGCGATCGCTACAACGCCGAGGACGAGGTCGAGGAATTCGCAAAAGGAGATCCCGAAGGGCCTCTTCACGCAATTGCCCGTCCACGCCTATATTCTGATGTTCCACCTCGAGCTGCACCACTATATCTGGGTGCATGTCGACGATATGGAGCTCTACCAATATCAGCCGGGGCTGAAGGAAAAGCTGGTCCTGCCGCAGGAGCAGACCGACCTTATCGACATTCTGACCGCCGAAATGGACGTCCTGATGGACGATATCGTGGCCGGCAAATCGGGCGGCACCACGGTTCTCTGCGCCGGACCAGCCCGGCGTCGGCAAGACGCTGACGGCGGAAGTCTATTCCGAAATCATCAGGCGGCCGCTCTACCGCGTCCATTCCGGCCAGCTCGGCCTCAATGTCGCCGCAGATGGAGCAGGCGCTGAAGGATGTGCTGACGCGCGCGCAGCGTTGGGGCGCGGTCATGCTGATCGACGAGGCCGACGTCTATATCAAGAAGCGCGACGACAATATCGCGACCAATGCGGTCGTCGGCGTGTTTCTGCGCGTCCTCGAATATTTCAACGGGCTTTTGTTCATGACCACCAATCGGGTGGACGACATTGACGAAGCCATCGTGTCGCGCTGCATCGCCATGATCAAGTTCAACCCGCCGACGCCCGACGCTAGGCGGCGGATCTGGGAGGTCATGACGGCGCAATTCCAGCTGCCGGTGGCGGACAAGCTGAAGGACGACCTCGTTCATATGTTCCCGGCGGCGACCGGCCGCGACATCAAGGGCCTCACCAAGCTCACCGCGAAATTCTGCAATCAGAAAAACGTCGCCCCGACGGCGGAGGTCTTCGTCCGCTGCTCGGTCTTCCGCGGCCTCGATTTGTCGCCGGAATTTTCGTCAAGGCTGGCGGAGGCGGCGGAATAGCGCGACTTTTCGCGCCCTCTTGCGCTTAAAGGGAGAGCTTGGCGCATTCGGAATGGTGCCAGCAGGTGACGATATGGTCATTGACCATGCCGGTCGCCTGGCAGAAGGCGTAGACAATGGTCGGGCCGCAGAAATTAAAGCCCTTTTGCTTTAAATCCTTGGCGATCCTGGCCGAGAGCGGGGTCTGGGCCGGGATGTCGCGAAAGTCGCGCCAGGCGTTCTGGATGGGTTTTCCATCGAAGAAATTCCACAGATAGTTGGAAAAGCCTTCGCGCTCCTGAATTTCGAGCCAGGCGCGGGCCGAACGCGTCGCGCTTTCGATCTTGGCGCGATTGCGGATAATGCCGGCGTCCTGCATCAAGGCCGCGACTTTCCTGGCGTCATAGCCGGCGATCTTCTCCGGGTCGAACCCGTCAAACGCCGCGCGAAAATTCTCCCGCCGGCGCAGGATCGTGATCCAGGAGAGGCCGGCCTGAAACCCGTCGAGAATGAGCTTTTCAAACAGCGCCCGGTCGTCCCGCTCGGGGACGCCCCATTCCTCGTCGTGGTAGGCGAGATAGAGGGGATCATCGCCAGGCCAGGGGCAGCGGGGTCGGGCGTCGGCGGGGGGTATAGGCGAAGGCGGCT
>CAWESJ010000251.1:0-3561 GCA_963811015.1 uncultured Alphaproteobacteria bacterium
CGACGGCGAGGAAAAGCCAGGGGGGTTGAATTTGTGCTAGTGATCCATAACGAAGCTTCCCGGAAACCGGTACTGGTAGCCAAAGGGTTAAACCCACGTTAACTACACTCAGGCGATCCTTCCAAGGCGACACCAGCGAGTTGAAGGCATGAGCGTAATATTCACCATCGGCTATGAAGGCACGGAGATCAATCGCTTGATCGCGACACTAAGAGCCGTCGGCGTCACTGTGCTGGCTGACGTGCGTGCCGTCGCGGTCTCGCGAAAGAAGGGCTTCTCGAAAAACGGGCTGCGTGAACGGCTTGAGGCCGAAGGGATCGCGTACGTGCACCTCGTTGCGCTCGGCGACCCCAAGGCGGGCCGCGAGGCTGCGCGAGCGGGAAAATATGACGAATTTCGGCGCGTCTTTTCCGAGCACATCAACACTGCCGATGCGGTCGGCGCACTCGAAGTGCTGGATGATACTGCGCGCCAAGATTTTGTTTGCTTACTGTGTTTTGAACGCGACCCAGCTACCTGTCACCGGAGAATGATCGCCGACCGGCTGAAAGCGCGCGGGCTCGAAGTTTTCGATCTTTTTGGCGATGAGCCGGGTCGCTATGTCCGTTACGCCGAGAAACTCCCGAGCCGTCGTCCTCGTCAAGGCGATGCCCAACCCCAGCCAGAAGTACGGTGAGACAGTCTGTTGCGCCGGCGTTACCGCCGAAGGGCAGTGGAAGCGACTGTATCCGACCAGGTTTCGACACTTGCAGGATAACAAGTTCAAACGGTGGGACTGGATGAAATTCCAGTATCGAATGCCCACGGGCGATATGCGGTCGGAAAGTTGCCACGTCTACGAAGATCGCATGGAGGTTGACGGCGCACTCGACAAAAAGGAGCGCGTATCGCTGCTCAACCCGCTGATTCTCCCATCAACCGACGAGGCCGCCGCGCGCGGGATGAGTTCTGACGCTCATTCGGCCGATCAAGTCCGAATTCAAGTTTCGCCGGAAGCCTCTAGAGGTTATCGAAGCTGAGCGCGAAGGTTATCGACGCGCGTCGCGCCAAATGTCGATGCTGGACAAGGAGCTTGAGGCGTTCGAGCCTGTCCCCTATGCCTTCGCATTCGCTTTCGAAGACGCTGCGGGCAAGCACTTAATGCAGTGCGGCGATTGGGAGACGAGCGCGACCTTTTGGCGGCAGAGCAAGGGTTACGGCGAACGGGCCGCGCTCGATCACTTGTCCAAGATCTTCAATGAGGAATATCCGCGCAAGGGCATGGTGTTCGCGATGGGCACGATTAAGAAGCGCCCCAAGCAATGGATGCTGCTCGGCGTGATTCGCCTCGACGAAATGCGGCAAGCGAGCTTCACGTTCTGAGGCGCATCAGATGGACAAGCCCGAGCGCTCACAATTCCTGATCGACCTCGACGAGGAACTGCTGAAAGGCGGCGTGATGCTCTCCGAGTGGTGCAATTTCATCGTCTGCGAGTCCGACACCACGTTCATCGCTGGCGCGGACCTCGCGACGATTGTCACCGCAATGGCTGGGATCGAGACATATTTGCGGACCGAATATCCGCTCGGAAAGAAGGCGAACCTGTTTGACCTCATCGAACGGGCTGCTCTCGCCGATGATCTGAAACAGGAGATTCACGCTGTCCGTATGTACCGAAACCGGTGGGTGCATGTGTCCGATCCCGAGAACGATCATGATCTCTTAGCTCGACTTTGCCCATTTTCGTGCGCCTGTTTCAGACGGCGGCCCAAAAGATCGACGCTTCCGCGATGACGCGCACGGCCTGTTCGACAGGTAACGCCGTGCGTCCAAAGGGGCCGAACGGCGCCCATCGTTCCTTCCACAGCGACCAGTAGAGGATTTCATAAAGATCGTTGCGTCCAAGGGGGCGTAGGCGGGCGATGGGAACCCCGGTTTCGGCATGGATGAGCGTGAAGCCGCGATTGCGCCGCTCCGCCACGACGGGGCCTGCGTCGAAGGCGGAGTTCTCGATGAGTTGGATGATGTCGTCATCGGTCATGACGCCATTGTTGTGGATCGGCGCTGCGCTGTCCTCGTCCTGGTTTCGGGCGGAACCGATTCAAAATGCCGCAGCGCAGCCTGGGCTTGAAAGGCGTCAAGGCGCATTCGCCGCGACTCGATTCTACCGTCGCGATGACCCGACATCGCCCCTCTTCCTCGTTCGCCGCGCCGCCGATGGCGCCATCGATCATCACCGCGCTAATGGCGCCCTTTCGAAGCTTTTTCACCGCGCCGGTCTGGGACCATGTGCTGGCGCTCGTCACCGGCATGACGCTCGCCCCGGGAAAGCGCACGGTGAGCGCCGCTCTGCGGGTCATTGGCCTCGGCGAAGCCCGCGACTTCGCGCGCTACCACCACGTGCTCAGCCGAGCGCGATGGAACAGCGCCGCTATCGGCCGCAAACTGCTGCTGCTGATCCTCGACAAGTTCGCGCCCGACGGGCCGATCGTGATTGGCATTGACGATACGATCGAACGCCGCTGGGGCCACAAGATCGCGGCGCGCGGCATCTACCGCGATCCCGTGCGCTCCTCGCATGGTCACTTCGTCAAGACGAGCGGCTTGCGCTGGCTGGCGGTGATGGCCATGGTTCCCGTGCCATGGACGCGGCGACGCTGGGCTCTGCCGTTTCTCACCATCCTCGCCCCTTCCGAACGCTACGCCGCTGCGCATCGGCGTCGCCACAAGAAGCTGACTGACTGGGCTCGCCAAGCCATTCTCCAGGTTCGGCGATGGGCGCCCAAGCGCAGTATCGTCTTTGTCGCCGACTCCAGCTTCTCGGCGCTCGATCTGATCGCCGCAGTTCGCCGCCATGTTTGTCTCGTCACGCGGCTGCGCCTCGACGCCAATCTGTTCGCGCCGGCGCCGGCGCGAAGCCCCAGACAGCTCGGACGGCCGCCCAAGAAAGGCCGTCCGCTTCCCAAACTCTCCCACGCGCTCGAAAGCAAAACGACGCGCTGGGCCAAACTGTCGATGCCCTATTGGTATGGCGATCAGCGCTGCATTCTCGAATTCACGACCGGAACGGCGGTCTGGTATCACGCCGGATTGCCGCCGGCGCCGATCCGCTGGGTGCTCACGCGCGATCCAACCGGCGTTCGTGATCCGCAGGCGTTCCTCTGCACCGACTCTTGCCGCCACGCCATTCGAAATTCTCGGCTGGTTCGTCCACCGCTGGTCCGTCGAGACGACGTTCCAGGAATGCCGCGCCCATCTGGGCGTTGAAACCCGGCGGCAATGGTCCGATCTCGCCATCGCGCGAATGACGCCGGCGCTGTTCGGATTGTTCTCGCTCGTGACGCTCTGGGCGGCCGATCCCAATATCGTCGCCTGCCTTCGTCCCAGATCCGCCGCTTGGTATCACAAACGCGAACCGACCTTCAGCGATGCCATCGCCGCCGTTCGAAGGCTATTCTGGAGCGCGCCGAATTTATCAATGTCTCGGCATCCCCCGATCGCGTGAAAATTCCGACCGCCCTCATGGAAAGACTCACCGAAACGCTCTGCTACGCTGCGTGAAATGCGCAAAGTCGAGCTTA
>CAWESJ010000252.1:0-15409 GCA_963811015.1 uncultured Alphaproteobacteria bacterium
GATGTATTGCTAGCGAGCCAACGCCTGTGGTCAGAGAATCGCTCAAATTCGAGATATAGGTCTGTTGGGTCGCAAGGCTGGTCGTTGTTGCGCCGAGCGTGCTCGCGGCCGTCGTGATCGAGCTGATCGCCGTCTCGACGTCCTGCAGCATATTGGAGAGATCGCCGGACGTCGCCTGGGTTATGTTGAGGGTAAGGATGGAGGCCGTCGGATAATTCGCCCCGGCCTGTCCCAGGATGCCACTGGTTGCGCCGGTCGTCGCGTCAAACAGGGCGGTGCTGCTCGTATCCACGCTGAGATAGCTGACGCCCGACGTAGCATCATAGGAGGCGACGAGATTGACCGTGCCGCCCGTCGTCTCGAGAAAGTTCTGGCCGCTGAAATTCGCCGAGCTGCCGATGCTGACCAGGAGCGCCTGCTGCGCGGAAATATCGGTCTGGATCTTGCCAAGATCCGCGCCTGGGTTTGACGCCGTGACAAGATCATTCTTGATCTGATCCACCACCGAAATAGTGCTCGTCAGCGCCGAACTCATCGTCGAGACCAGGGCTGAGCTTTCGCTCAACGCGCTGGAGACCGCGCCGAGCGCGCCGACCTGGGAGTTCATCTGGGTTGCAATCGACCAATAGGACGCGTTGTCGGCGGCGCTTGAAATCGCCAGACCGGTCGAAATCTGGTTTTCGATATGGTTCATATTATTTTGCGTTTGCGAAAGAGCCGCAACCGCCGTCATCGCGGAGGTATTCGTAAGTAGGCTTGACATTGGATGTCCCTTGATTTGCTAGAAGATTTGGGGGACATACCGGATTTGCCCCGGTACGGTAGGGCGGCCTAATGCCTTTGGATCGGTATTCTCCATCCAACCTACCGTGCGCTCTTCTTACCAACGCATTCTTGCCTAGGGCTTAATGAGCGCCCCAGCGCACGCAATTTTTCTGGCGACGGATTGGATTTTAGGCAAAGGACCGCACTAGGCTTCCGACCAGCAGACTCCAGCCGTCGATCAGGATGAAGAACAGGACCTTGAGCGGAAGCGCGATGAGGGATGGGGGCAACATCATCATTCCCATCGACATCGTGAGCGTGCATACGATCATATCGATGACGAGAAACGGCAAGGCGATCAGGAAGCCGATCTCAAATCCGCGCCGCAGTTCCGAGATCATAAACGCGGGAATCAGAACCCGCATCTCGCCTTGCGCCTGATCCTTGGTCTTGAAACTGTCCTTGGCGAGATCCTCGAAGAGCTTCAGGTCCTTGTCGCGGACCTGCCCCATCATGAAATCCCGAAACGGATCGACGATCTTGCCGAACGCCTCCTGCTCCGAAATGCTGTTGTCCATGAGAGGCTTTACGCCGGCCTCCCAAGCCCGCTCGAAAGTGGGCGCCATGACATAAAAAGTCATAAAAAGGGAGAGGCTAATTAGAATTAAATTCGCCGGCGTGCTCTGTAGTCCGAGGCCGGAGCGAAGAAACGACAGGGCGACCACAAACCTGGTGAAGCTCGTCACCATCACGAGCAGACCGGGCGCGACGGACAGCACGGTGAGCAGCGCAACGAGCTGAATGATCCGGCCCGCAGCGCTTCCGCCGCCCGCAGGGATGAGCGCGTTGAGGTCCAGCGCCTGAGCGGCCGCAGCGGTCGCCGAGATCAGCAGAATGACGACGCCGAGATACGCCTTCCTCACTGGACCACCAGCGCTTGGATAATGAGCTCGCGCACCTGCCCTTCGGACCTGATCGCGGCGCGCTCGTTCAGATCTTCGCGCAAATGCTGCAAGCCGCTCGCGCCGCCGACCTGCGCCAGCGACAAGGTCCGAATGAAGCCGAGAATATCCTCGGCGATTTGCGCCGCGACCACCTCGGGCTTCGGCATCGCCTTGCCATTGAAGACGATTGACGCCTGCAGCCTGATCCGCGCATCAGGCGGGTCGGCGAGATTGGCGATAATCGGCGGCAATTCCCGCAAGTCCAAATCGCCGCCATATTTCGGGGCCCCTGCGCGCCCGCCTGATTGTTCGCTATTCTGCAACGCTTTCTTCACCGTTCCGGCGAGATGCTGGCCGAGGAGAACGCCAAGCGCGATCGCGACGACCGTCAACCCAATCACCGCGCCGATCCAGGCTCGCATCGACCCGCCCAGCGACGCCGCGGGACCAATGAGCCGCCCCGTTTGTCCATTCCTCGCCATCGTCACGCCATCCAGACTTCTTAAAGCGGTTTGAACCAATCATAGATTTGTTGGCCGATCGCAGGCTGTTGGACCTCCATGAGCCGGCCGCGCCCTCCATAGGAAATCCGCGCTTCCGCTACCTTGTCGTAGGAGATCGTGTTATCCTTGGATATGTCTCTCGGTCGCACAATTCCCGCCACATTCAGCAACCGCAGCTCGAAGTTGACGCGAACTTCTTGCGATCCGCTCACCACGAGATTTCCATTCGGCAGGACGTCGGTGACGACGGCCGCCACCGCCAGCTGGATTTTTTCGGAACGGTCTGTTGTGCCCTCTCCCTTCGTCGACGACAGCGCGCTCGAGGTCAGCTGCGGCTGAAGCTCCGACGTCTTATTGTTCACCCCGAGCTTAAAATCGAAACCCGTGTTGACTTGCGAGTTTAGGGAACGCTCGGTGGCGTTGCCGAAGGTGGCGCTGTCATTGATCGCGATGTTGACCGTCACCACATCGCCGATCTTGGCGGCTCTCGGATCACTGAAGATGTCCGCGCGGTCACCGTTCCAGATCGTTTGAGGCCGCGGTTGCTCCGTGCGAAGGAAGACCGCGCTCGCGGAAGGCTGGACATCGGCGACGAGCCCCGTGCCGACCGGGCTCATCGCCGGCTCCCGGCCGATTTCCACGACGGAGCCGGAGCATCCGCTCAAAAAGCCCGCTACGAAGAAGAGCGCCAAAATTCGCATCTAGGACTTCTTCCCATTTGGCGCGGCGGCGTCCGGTCCGGCCATCATGCGGCTCAATCGCGCGGCTCTGCCGACCTCCATTTCATTGAATATGGCGCCCGCGGCTTTGGATGAGAGCTTTGCGAGGATCGCGGCCGCGATCGTTTCATCCATCGCCGCAAGCTGCAACGCCGCCGCGTCCGGCCGCATATGGGCGTAAATCGAGACCACGCCCTCGGCGGCCTGCTTGAGCGCGTCCTCGCGCTTTCGAAGCCATTCCGCAAATTCCGCCTGTCGCGCCTCGAGTTCGCCAAGACGTTGGCGTATTTGCGCCTCCAGCTCAATCAACTTGGACGTCTGCCAAACGATCCGGGCGTCGCCAATGACGGAGGCGTTGCTCGCGCAAAATTGCTGAAGCGCGGTCGGAGGGGCTTTGCCCTCGGGGACCTTCGCAGCCTCGGTCTTGTTCTGGTCCAGGCAAAAGCCGGGCGCCGGCGCGCAGCCTATGACGAACGCCACAAATGCGCACGAGGGGCCGAGAAGCGACGATGCACGTACCATGGCGGCGCAGTTCTCCCAGGCGCATTGCCCAATATGCCGCAACAAGCTTGCACAGGACTTGCCGCGGCATGCCGGACGAATTCATTGGACGATGAGATCGGCGTGCAATGCGCCCGCCGCCTTGATGGCTTCAAGAATGGCTATGATTCCCATCGGCTTCAGTCCGATTTGGTTCAAACCGCCGATCAAGCTGCGTAGGCTTGCGCCCTTGACGACCGCGATCTGACCGCCGGTCTGATCGCCATCGATCTCGGTTCGAGGCAACACAACCGTGCGCCCATTCGAAAACGGCGCGGGCTGCGATGCGACCGGCGTTTCATTGACGCGTACGGTAAGATTGCCATGCGTCACCGCGACGGTTGAGATTCGCACATCCTGACCAATAACAATCGTTCCGCTTCGCGCATCTATGACCACCCGCGCAGAAATGTCGGGCTCGACCACGAGTTCGCCAATTTCCGCCATGAACCGCGACGTTCCAAGCCGCTGCGGCTTCGCTAGGGAGATCGACCTTTGATCTTGTTCCTTCGCCAACCGTGCTCCATAGCGCTGCCGCCCGTATGCGTTGATGGCGTCTACGATCCGCACCGCCGTGTTAAAATCCGGATTTCTCAAGACCAACACAAGAGGCCCGATGTCACTGAGCTGCCCCGGAATTTCGCGTTCGATCAAGGCCCCGTTCGAGATGTGCCCAGAGGTCGCCACGTTCACGGTCACGCTTTCGGCCTGGCCCGTTGCGGAAAAGCCTGAGACCGCGACCTGCCCCTGCGCGATGGCGTAAGTTTGCCCGTCCACGCCCGAAAGCGCGGTGAGGATTAACGTGCCCCCAAACAGTGACGTAGCATCGCCCAGCGAAGAGACAGTCACGTCGATGCGAGACCCCGGCCGGGCGAATGGAGGCAGCTCCGCCGTCACGAGGACCGCCGCGATATTGCGGGTGCGCTGCGCGATCGCTCGAACGTTGACGCCCATGCGATCGAGCATTGATTGCAAGGCTTGCTCAGTAAAGGTCGAATTTCGCAACGTGTCGCCTGTGCTTTGCAGGCCCACAACGAGGCCATATCCAACAAGCTGATTATTGCGCACCCCCTGCAAGTCCGCCACGTCTTTTATCCGAACGCCGGCCGTCGCCGAAACGCCGAACACGGAGAGCAAAAGCGCAAAAATGACTCCACGCATCAACCGCCACTCACGCGAATCGAGCCATCCGATTGCACGGTCCCTGAAATGGTATAGCCGCTGTCTAGATTGCGGACCGAGATGATCTCCCCAACGCCGCCGGACTGAAGCGCGGCGCCATAAGTCGCGATCTTGAGGCCGTCCTCTTCAAAGACGATCCTGACCTTCGCTCCATTCGCCACAACCTTCGGCTCCATGATCGCGTTCCGCGGGATTGGCGCGCCGGCCAGCAAAGTGCGTCTCGCAATCTTGCCCACGATCATTGCCCGGCTGTCGACCAAATTGCCGCGCGCCCCAATGAGGCCCGCTGAAAAATCATGATCTACAAGCAAGCTGTCCTTGATCGAGTCGCCAGGATAGATCGTGACGGCAGGCACAGGCAGCAGATTTGCTTCGCCGGCGTCGAGCGGCGCCACGCAGAAGCATTCGCCGACGGCCGCGAGCCCAACGGCTATGGAACGAAAGCGCGACGTGCAGGTCATTTTCCTACCCCAAGTTCTTCGATACGGTCGCGGCCATGTCGGACGCCGCCTGAATCACTTTGGAATTCATTTCATAGGCGCGCTGCGCGGCGATGAGATTGGTGATTTCCTGGACGGGATCGACATTCGAGCTTTCGAGGTAGCCTTGGCTTACGGTTGCAAAGCCGGGATCGCCGGGCACGCCAACAACGGGCGCGCCAGAAGCTTCTGTCTGTTGATAAAGATTATTTCCCATCGGCGTCAGACCGGCTTCGTTAGCGAAATTGGCGATCGTCAATTGGCCAATTTGCTGCGCGTTGGTTTGGCCGCTCACGGTCGCCGAAACCAATCCCGACTGGCTGATCGTCACGCTGAGCGCGTTCGTCGGAATGACCATGCTTGGGTTGAGCAAATATCCGTCCGTTGTGACAATCTGGCCCGTCCCATTCGTGTTGAAGGCTCCGGCGCGCGTGTAGACGGTCTGCCCGCTCGCATCCGTGACCTGGAACCAGCCTCGACCGTTCAGCGCAACGTCAAGACTATTTCCGGTATTCGTCAAGGCGCCTTGTATATGCAGGTTGCGAATCGCGGCGGTCCTGACCCCGAGGCCGAGTTGCGCGCCTTCGGGAATCGTATTGTTTTGGCCTCTATTCGATACGCCCTGAAGACGTTCGGCCTGATAGAGGAGATCGGTGAATTCGGCGCGCGCGCGCTTGAATGCGGTGGTGTTGATATTGGCGATGTTGTTGGCGATGACTTGAACATTCAAGTCTTGGGCGGCCATGCCCGTGGCGGCGATGGAAAGCGCTTTCATTTTGTTTCCTTATATCGCCATCTGGCTGAGAGCCTGATATGCTGAGACAATTTTGTCGCGGATTGCGATCGCGGTATGAAGCGATTGCTCCGCGCTCAACACCAATTCGACGACCTGCTGCACGGACGCCTTGCCTTCAAGACCTGCGATAGACGCCGCCTCACCGGACTTAAGAGCGCTGACGCTATTGGCCGAGGCGTTGGCGAGAACCTGACCGAAATCCGCTTCGGAGGCGCTGCTTGCGTTAACCGCGCGGGGGGCTCCCACAGGCTGCGACATCTGGGCCCCAGCCGAGGCGCCGACGGTCGAATCAAAAAGGGAAAGAGCGGCTATCATGATGAACTCCTCAGAAGATCAATGGTCATTGAAGATAGATCACGAGCCTGCTTGACGATCTGCAAATTCGCTTCATAGGATCGATTAGCCTCCCTCATGTCGGCCATCTCCATCATGATGTTGACATTGGGGAGTTTGACGAATCCGCGAGAGTTTGCGGCCGGATTGCCAGGATCATGCTCGACTTGGAAAGGCGCTCGGTCGACGCCGACGCTCTTGACCGCCACAAGATCCGCGCCGGTCGCCCGGTCTAGCTCCGCAGCAAACGTGACTGTTTTGCGCGCGTAAGGACTAGCGCCAGGCGTAAGGCCAGTCGATTGGGCGTTAGCTAGGTTTTCCGAAACGATCCGCAAACGCGCGGATTGCGCTTCAATTCCGGCGCCTGCAATCCGTATCGAGGTTTCAAGCGGATCGATCATTGCCTATCCCTTCACGCTCGCCAACAACATCTGATTGAAGGCTTTGACGATGCTCGTGTTCAGCGAATAATTTCGATTAACCTCTCCGGCTTTGATCATTTCTTTTTCGAGGCTTACGGAATTGCCGGAATGCGTGACCTCCCAACTGCCGGACTCCTTGACCGCAACTGAATCAACGTTAAGCGGATCAAGGCCGAAATGAGCTGGATTCGTCGCCGCCATCCGAACCGAGGCGTCGCTAAGCAGCTCTTGGAATGGGGCGACGTCGCTCGCCTTAAAGCCCGGCGTGTTCGCATTCGATACGTTTTCAGCAATTGTCGTCTGTCGCGCGGACAGCCAACGCGCCTGCTGTGAGGCGTAGTCAAATAGAAAAATCGGCCCCACGTCGAATTCCTCCGGCTCTTTGGATGAATATGAGAGAGCGACCTTATCCGAGACTGACCGGTGCGGGGCGACGGCGGCCGCGCTATTTCCCCCAGCGATCTTTCGGGACTTCAGACTCCAATTCCCTGCAGTATGGTTCGCTGATGTCAGGCTTGGGAAGCGCTCTTGCGATCAATGCCGAACTGACTTCAATATTGGCGGCCTGCAGCCTCCCACGGCGCGCCCACATGACGCTGGACGCTGGCTGAAAATTGCTTGGCGGCTTTCACTTGGCGGCTGGCCGACCAGCCTTTTTCGAATAGAGAAGATGGATCAGCTCCGCCACCGCCTTGTAGAATTCCGGAGGAATTGGGCGCTCGATCTCGACGCTGTCATACATCGACCGCGCAAGAGCTTTATCTTCGATAATTGGAATGGAATGTTGCTCGGCTATTTCGCGAATCTTAAGGGCGATTAGATCCTGCCCTTTGGAAATGACAACCGGCGCGCCGCCCTCCTCTTTGACGTAGCGCAGCGCAATCGCGTAGTGGGTTGGATTGGCGATTACCAGGGTCGCCTTGGGGACCGCCGCGATCATGGTTTTGCGCATGCGGTCCAAGGCAAGCGATCGAAGCCTCGCCTTCTTCAATGGGTCGCCTTCGCTCCGCTTCAACTCGTCCTTAATATCCTGTTTGCTCATGCGCAGGTCTCTTCTCCAATGGGCGCGGGCCCAGAGAAGATCCGCGGCAAGAATCAGGACCGTAATGACGCAAACCACTGACAGCAGCCGCGTCGCTATGGTCAGGATCAACTCCGGAATCGCCTCCGGCTGCATCCCCATCGCATTCATCACATTGCCTCGCTCCCATTGCAACATTGTGGCAATGACCGCGGCCAGGGAGGCCATTTTCAATAGGCCTTTAGCGAATTCCACTTGGCCGCGCACGCCAAATATACGCCCCCAACCCTTGACCAATGACATACGCTGAAGGTCTGGTTTGATTCGATCCGACGCAAATTTAGGCGCGTTCTGCAGGAACGACGACAGAAGTCCCGCAGCCATAAGGATGACGAAGAATGGACACAGAAGCCGGAAGGACTCCCAAGCAATCAATCGGAACAATGCAATGGCGTCGAAGCCGTTTCGAAGGCGCCACCCAGCGACCGCGCCGAGCAATCCTTCGAGCGTCGTCACTAACGACCCGGCCATGTCCCTGAGCATGAATGCGGCGATGATCAACATGCCGGCAAGCGACGCGAATGCGGAGGCTTCCCGAGAAAACGGGACGTTTCCTCGCTCAACCTCATCGCGGATCTTGCTTTCAGTCGGCTCCTCTGTCTTGCTGTCCCGGTCGTCTTCCTCCGCCATGGCGATTTATCGCGCGACTAATCGTAAAGCTCGTCTTCGTCTTCCGACGAATTGAGATCGATTTCTCCGTTTCCGGATAGCTCGAGCGCCGTATCGGCGATCATCCTTCGAGCTTTGAGCACGTCGCGTTGAAGGGCCGGGCCGCCGTTCGCAAGCTCGCTGTCGACGATGCGGCGCGCTCTGGTCGCGAGCGACGACAAGATCGCATCTCGAAACCCCGCATCCGTGCCCTTCAAGGCGAGGACTACAAGCTCGGTCGGAATTTTGTCGAACAGCACGCTGCGCGCCTTCGGCTGCAGCTTGATTATATCGTCGAACGTGAACATGAGGCCGCGCAGGACTTCGACGGCCTTGGGGCGCGCCGCCGCGAGGCTCTGCATGACGTCCTCCATCTGATCCCTTTCCATTTTATTGATAATATTTGCTATTCGAACATTTTGCTCGCTTCCGCTCTGGCGCGACAGGTTGGACAAAAGGTCCTCCTGCAATTGCCGCTGAATGATGCGGACGGCGGCCTCGTTCACCGGAGCGATGCCCAGCATCCGCCGCATCATCTGGTTGCGCAGGTCGCGTGGAAATAGGCCCATGACCTTGGCGGCGCAGACCGGACTGACTTTCGACAGTATGAACGCGGCGGTTTGCGGATGCTCCTTCTGGAGATATCCGCTGAAGATCGCGTCGGGAACATTCGACAATCGCTCCCATATCGCCTGGTTGGAATTGCCGGTCACATCGGACATGACGTCGGCGATCTGCTCCGGCGACAACACGCCATCGAGCAATTGCTCGACCTCGCTCGGCGAGCCGAGCAGATCGGCGCCGCTCATGAATTGGCCGGCGAAATCCTCAACCAGGATCTCAATTGTCGGAACCGGCACAACCCCCAGTTCGGCAACCGATCTCGTTATCTGTTTCAATTCCTCGACGTCGAAATGCTTGAGGAGCCGACCGGCGACCGGCTTCCCCATCGCCAGCAGCAATGCAGCAACCCGTTCGGGGCCCTTGAGCAACCGCGAATTTGGATTGCCGTTCGCGGGAACCGCGGCCGCCGCCATTTATTCAGCTGATCCGGTTGGCCCGACGATCTCGGTCAGGGACACGCCGAAACGCGAATTATCATCCTCGACAACCACGATTTCGCCTCTGGCGATCACGCGTCCGTTTACGACCACATCAACCGGCTCCCCGACCCTGTGATCAAGCGGAACCACTGCGCCGCGCCCAAGCTTGAGCAGGCTCGACACCGGCATGGTGGCGGAGCCGAGAACAACTTGAACATTGACCGGGATGCGTAGAATGACGTCGAGGTTCTGATTGCCTGACGGCTTGACCGCGGCTTCTTCGGCCGCGCCTCGATCCAAGGAAGCATTTTCGATTTCAGACATGACGTGGGATACTCCTGATTCCGGCGCCGGCGCCGGGAGCGTCGCGCAAAATTTGGTCGACTCCATCAACATTGAAACCTTGGATAAATCCGCGTCTCGTTCGAACAGTCTCTAGACGCCCTCCGGCGCACCCGCGCAATGAGCCGCGCATCGACGCCGAGGTTAGTGAGGCAGGACGTCATTGATGAATTCCTGCTCCTCATTCACAACCTCGTCTACGCGAAGGACATAGGCTCCATCGGCCTGGCCAAGGTTGCACCAGAAAAGAGGTTGCGCATTGCATTCCAGCTTGACGCGGGTCTTAGTCGTGGCCTGCAGCGTGAAGACCTGCCCGACTTTAAGCTCGGCAATGTCGGCCAAGACAAATTGGCGCTCCTCTATAACCCCTTGCACCACGATTTCCGTGCGTCCGATTTCGCTCTTGATCTGCTTTGTCCAGCGCGGATCGCGCACGGACATGTCGTTTGACAGGTCGCGGCCCAGATATGGCCGGACGGAATTCAACGCGGTTTGCGGAATAAGGACAAACATCTCGTTGCCGCGGCCAAGAATGCGAAGCTTCAGCCGCGCATTCACTGCGAATGTATTTCGCGGCGCCACCACCGCAAAGTCGGGCCTTGTCTCGACGCGCTCCAATTTGAAATGCGCGTCATATACAGTCGCAAAGGCGGCTTGCAGCGCATTGCCGAGCAATTCGAACGTCTTTTCGGCAAGGCGAATTTCAAGGTTGGACAGCGGGCGCCTTTCGTCGCTTGGAGCTTCGCCTCCGTCGCCGCCGAAAAGAGCCTCCGCGAGGGCGAAGACGAAACTATGATCAAGCCCGATGAGGATGCGGGAGTCCCACGCCTGCACGTAGAATATGCCGATGACGACATTTCCCTCACAGGCGTCGAGCGCGGCTCCGATCCGCTTCGTGCCGATCGCGTCGACCGAGAAGAAGGCGGGCGCGGCGGACAATTGGCGCAGAGTCTCCGAACATTGCGCCGCCATCCGATCGAAAATAACATGCAACATCGGCATGCGATCGACCGAGACGCCCGCGGCGTCGAGTAGCTTTTGAGGACCGCTCTTCAGCATCGAACCCCCGCGCCCCTGTTCAATAAGCATGTCGGATCAAGCCGCCTGCGCCTGGCCGGCCTTGCCCGCGCCGCCGGAAACCGTCTCGTTCTCGACCATGTCAATCGACGGGCGATCATGCGACGCGATCGTCTTGCGCCCATGTTCAAGCGCGATCTGCGGCATGGCGCCGTTCATGAAAGCCAACAGCGTCTGCTTGACGATGACGTAGAGACGGACGCGCTGCAGCCGCGTGACCTTGATCTTGTGGGCGACCGGTCCGACAAAAGCGTAAGACATGACAATTCCCGCGAAGGTTCCAACGAGAGCCGCGCCGATCAGGCCGCCGAGCAGTTCAGGCGACTGATCGAGCGCGCCCATAGCCTTGACCACGCCCAGCACCGCCGCGACAATGCCCAGCGCCGGCAGGCTGTCGGCGACCGAGGCCAAGGCATGATAGGGCTTCAGTTTGTCATGGCTCACTGTTTCTATCTCTTCATCCATCAGCGCCTCGATCTCATGAGTGCGCGCATTTCCGATGATGATGAGCCGGCAATAGTCGCAGATGAAATTGGTCAGGTCCATATCGGCCAGCACTTTTGGAAAATTCTTGAAAATTGTAGATTCGCCTGGATTATCGACATGCTGCTCAACTTCGCTGCGCGCCTTGCCGCGCAATTCGCGCATCAGCGTGTAGAGCACGCCGAGCACGTCGAGATAGTCCCGCTGCGTGGTGGCGCGATCGAGGATCGCTTCCGTCACGGCCCGTCCGGTGTCCTTGATCGTCAACAACGAATTCGCGACAATGAACGTGCCCAACGACGAACCGAAGATAATGACGAACTCCCAGGGCTGCCAGATGACCGAGATATGTCCGCCCATCGCGGCGAAACCGCCGAGCATGCAGCCTATCGCGACGACCATGCCGATTACGAATGCCAAACGCCCGCCTCCCGCCCTGAACGGCCCTTGAAGATGGTTAAACGCCAGGCCTTGCTTCAAACTGAATTGAAACGCTTCAATTCAATTCAATTTGGACGGTTCCCGATCGCGGCGATGAGGCCGAAAGCGCATGTTGGCGCCGCTCACGCGCCGCCTTCGCGACTTGCGACGACAGCGAGAAAAATCTCGCCAAAGCGCTCGATCTTGCTCGGCCCAATTCCTGGAATGGCCTGCATCTCTTCGCCGGTTCGCGGGCGGCGGCGGGCGATCTCGATCAACACGCTGTCATGGAATATCATGAAGGGCGCAAGCTTCTGCGCCTTGGCGATTTGCAGGCGCTTGGCCTTGAGCGCGGCGAGCAGGCCATGTTGCGCCGCGCTCAAGGCCGGGGCGCCGGGCCCGGGCTGAATGTCGCGCGCGAAGGCGCCGGGTCTTCGGCCTGGGCCGATTTTATCTCGCGCAGGCTTTGCCGCCAGCCGGCTTTCCGCCCGCTCGGCAGCGTGAGTTCGCCGCGCAAAGTTAAGGGCGCATCGCCGACGAGCACCGCCCGCCCCGTCTCGGTGAAGATCCAGCGGTCGCGATCGTCCGGGTCCTGCGCGATCAAATTCTCGGCGTGGAGCTGATGGAATATGCTGCGCCAGTCCGCCGGCTTCAGCTCCTTGCCCACGCCGAAAGTCGGCAGCAGATCATGGCCATGCGTTTTGATCGCTTCGGTCGCGTTGCCGACCAGGAGATTGGCGAGATGGCCGGCGAAGAACCGCCCCGACGTGCGGTGAATGGCGGACATGACTTTTTGCGCCGCGACCACGCCGTTGAAGAAGGGCCATTTGCCTTCGCAAATGTCGCAATTGCCGCAAGGCTGCGAGGCCTCTCCGAAAGCCGCGAGCAAAGTCTGGCGCCGGCAGCGCGGCGTTTCGCATAAGGCGATCAGCGATTGCAGCTTTCGCCGCTCCATCCGCTTGCGCTCCGCCGGGGCGTCGCTTTGCGAAATCTGGCGCTCGCGCAAAAGAATGTCGCCGTCGCTGAACAAGGTCAAGGTGTCGGCCGGCAGGCCGTCGCGGCCGGCGCGGCCGATTTCCTGATAATAGGCCTCGACGCTTTGCGGCAGATCGGCGTGGCAGACGAATCGGACATCGGGCTTGTCGATCCCCATCCCGAAGGCGATCGTGGCGACGATGACGACGCCGTCATTGCGCAGGAATTCGTCCTGGTTCGCCGATCTTATCGCAGCCTCGAGGCCGGCGTGATAGGGGAGCGCGTGAACGCCGCGGCCGCTCAGCGTTCCCGCGAGCCTTTCGACCCCGTTGCGGGAGGCGCAATAGACAATGCCGCTTCGCCCCTTGTGTTGCTTGATCGTCGCCTCGATTTGGCGGGCGGCGTCCGCCTTGCGCCGCATGGCGAGACGAAGATTAGGCCGGTCGAAGGAGCTGATGAAAATTCGCGGCTCCGCTGGAAATAATTTGCGGATGATGTCCGCGCGCGTCGGCGCGTCCGCGGTCGCCGTGACCGCGATGAACTGAAGATCGCCGATCGCCCGCGCGGCTTGCGCGAGGCCGAGATATTCCGGCCTGAAATCATGGCCCCATTGCGAAATGCAATGGGCTTCGTCGATGGCGCATACATTCGCGCCGGCGTCGCGAAGAAGCGTCGCGGCGCCCGGACGCACGAGCCGCTCCGGGGCGACATAGACCAGACGATAGCGGCCTTGCAGAAGGCCTTTCTCGACCATTGCGTTGTCTTCGCCGCTGTTCGACGAATTCAGCGCGGCGGCGGCTATTCCAAGCCCACGCAACCGCTGAACCTGATCGCGCATCAAGGCGATCAGCGGCGAGACGACGATGGTGAGGCCGCCGCGAACGATCGCCGGCAATTGATAGCAGAGGGATTTGCCGGCTCCGGTCGGCATGACCGCCAGGATATTTTCGCCGGCGAAGGCCGCTTCGAGAATGGCGCGCTGGCCCGGCCGAAAACTCGCAAAGCCGAAGACGCGCTCCAGCGCCGCCTCCGCCGCATTCATGTCCGCCAGCACGCCGCCCCCAATTCGCCATTTGCCGCGATCGACAATTTTTAGAGCGGTTTTTGCGAAGACGAAAGCGCGGCCTTTGACGGCTGGCCAGCTCAGCCCGCCGCTTTGGCGATGAGCGCGCCTATCTCCGCCTTGAGCGCCGAGGCGCGAGCCGGCGTCAGGGCGCGGCGCGGCGCCTCAACGGTAAGGTCGGCGATCAAGCGCCCCGGCGCGCCGGCGAGGACAAGGATCCGGTCGGCGAGAGAAATCGCCTCGTCGACGTCATGCGTGACGATGAGCGTCGTCGCCTTGTGCGTCTCGACGAGCGCCATGAGCTCGGCGCGCAAGCGCAGCGCGAGAGCGGAGTTGAGCGAGACGAAAGGCTCGTCGAGCAGAAGAAGGTCGGGCGCGACGGCGAAGGCTCTCGCTATCGCTACCCGCCTGGCGAGGCCCAAGGACAATTCGCCCGGAAAATGATCGAGATGGGCGGCGAGGCCAAGCGCGTTCACGATCTCGTCGAGGCCCGTCGCCTCCGATGCGCCGGCGAAGCGCAAATTCTGCGCGACGGTGCGCCAAGGCAAAAGCCGAGGCTCCTGAAAAACCATTCCGAGCCGGCGCCCCGGCGACAGCGAAACCCGGCCTTCGAAATCAAGGTCGAGGCCTGCGACGATGCGCAACAATGTCGTCTTGCCGCAGCCCGACGGCCCGAGCACGGCGGCGACTTCGCCAGGCTTCAGCGCGAAGCCGACATCGCGGAGCGCGACGCGGGTCTCGCCAGAGGCGGCGCGAAACGCCTTGCGCGCGACGGCGACGTCAAGCCCGACGCGGCCGCCAGCGTGAGACATGTCGCTCGATGGGTTGAACAATGAAGGTCTCTATGGCCAGCATGAGGCCCACGAACGGAAGCGCATAGGCCAAAAGCCGGGTCACGTCGAATAATTGAAAGGCGACGCCGATCTCGAAGCCTATTCCGTTCGAGCGCCCGAGCAATTCGACCACGAGCACGACCTTCCAGACCAGGGACAGGCCGGAGCGCATCGCCGCCGCGAAATAAGGCGCAAGCTGCGGCAAGAGAATATGCCTGATCCTTGCGCCAAGCGGCGCGGCGAAAACCCGCGCCATTTCATCGAGGCTCGCATCGAGGGCGCGGGCGCCTTCGCGCATGGTCGCCGCCGTGTTCGGCAATTTATTCAGCGCGACGGCGCCGATCGCCGCGGCTTCGTTCAGGCCGATCCAGATATAGGCCAGCACGATGATGACCAGCGCCGGCAGGTTCAACAGAATGATGAGCCAGGGATCGCATAGGCGATCGACGGCCTTGTGCCGGCCCATGGCCATGCCGAGCGCCGCGCCAAGCGCCATGGCCAGCGTGAAGGACGCGACGACGCGAAGGAGCGTCGCCCCGAGATTAAAGAAGAGCGCGCCGGAGCGCGCCTCCGCGCCGATGACCGTCGCGACCGCAAGCGGCGCCGGCAGCGCGCGGGATCCGGCATAGCTCGCGCTCAATTGCCAGATGAGCAAAAGCGCCAGGAGCGAAGCCAATCTGGACAGCACGGGTCAATTGACCTCAGGGGCCCGATAATAGGCCTCAGCGTCAAGCTCCGGCGCTCCGCCAGCAGCTTCGTTC
>CAWESJ010000253.1:0-6919 GCA_963811015.1 uncultured Alphaproteobacteria bacterium
GAAAAAAACGCCGGAAACGCCGCGCGTCGAAGCGCCGGCCGCCGCGCTGGACGCGCCTCCGCCGAATGAAATTTCGGACGTCGAAAGCGCGGTCCTCGAAGATGTGGCCTTGGAAGATCTGGCCTTGGAAGATCTGGCCTTGGAAGCTGCTGTTTTGGAGGAGCCCGGCGCGCACGCGCCCGAAGCTTTGGCGCAAGACGAGTCCATGGATGGCGCCGATTGGCGGCCAGAGCTCAGTTTGTCCAGCGAGCCAATGGCGCCGGCGCCAAAGCCGAGCTGGTGGGCGCGGCTGCGCGCGGGCCTCGCGCGCTCCTCGAACTCGATCGGCGCCGGCCTCCTCGCGATCTTCACCAAGCGCAAGCTTGACGAAGCCATGCTCGACGATCTCGAGGACGTTCTGATTCGCGCCGATCTTGGCGTCGCGACGGCCTCGCGCATCGCGAAAATCGTCGGCAAGGGCCGTTATGACAAAAATGTCGAGGTCGACGAGGTCAAGGCGATTCTCGCCGGCGAGGTCGAACGGGTGTTATCGCCCTATGCCGCGCCTCTGGAGATCGACGCCGGCAAGAAACCCTATGTCATTCTCGTGGTCGGCGTGAACGGGTCCGGCAAAACGACCACCATCGGCAAGCTCGCGGCGAAATTCTCCGCCGAAGGGCGGCGCGTCCTGCTTGCGGCGGGCGATACGTTTCGCGCCGCCGCGATCGAGCAATTGCTGATCTGGGGCGCGCGGCTTCACTGTCCGGTGATCTCGCGCGAGCAAGGCGCCGACGCCTCGGCGCTCGCATTCGACGCAATTAAGGCGGCGCAGGAGCGCGGCGACGATTTGGTGTTGATGGACACCGCCGGACGCCTGCAAAATCGCGCCGAGCTCATGGCCGAACTCGAAAAAATCATCCGCGTCATGAAAAAGGTCGATCCGGAAGCCCCGCACGCCGTGCTTCTTGTCCTTGACGCAACCGTCGGCCAGAATGCGATCAGCCAGGTCGAGATTTTCGGCCGCGTCGCCGGCGTCACCGGCCTAGTGATGACCAAGCTCGATGGGACGGCGCGCGGTGGAATCCTCGTCGCCATCACGGAAAAGTTCAAGCTGCCGGTCCATTTCATTGGGATTGGCGAGACCGCCGACGATCTCGAAGCCTTCACGGCGCGTGATTTCGCCCGCGCCATCGCCGGGATAGAAGATTAGGCAAGAAGATTAGACCGTGACCGGAACGCGCGGCGATCCTGTCCCTGAGGCTATTTGGAAATGAGAGAGCTGTCCGAATGAGCGAAACGCTGAACCGCGTCCCCACCGCCCCCGCGCCCGGCAAGGGAGCGATCCCCTGGCTGAAGCTCAGCGTGGAGATGGGCCCGCTGCTCCTGTTTTTCATCGCCAACGCCCGGCCGAAGCTCTTCGAGCCTCTCCTCGCGCCTTTCTTGCCGCCAGCGCTTCTCAGCGGCCAGAACGCGGGGCTTTTCACCGCGACTTTCGTTTTGATGGCGGCCGTGCTCGTCGCCCTGGTCGTCTCGCTCGCAAAGACCCGCAAGCTCCCGGCCATGCCTTTGATGACGGCGGTTCTGGCGCTTATCTTCGGCGCGCTCACCCTCTATTTGCAGGATACGAGCTTCATCAAGATGAAGCCGACGGTGCTTTACGTCGGGTTCGGCGTGGCGCTTTTCGGCGGCCTTGCGATGAACAAGCTGCTGCTGCCGATTATTTTCGAAAACGCCTTCGCCATAACCGAGCGGGGCTGGCGCGTCCTCACCCTGCGCTGGGGCGGCTTTTTTTTCCTGCTCGCGACTCTGAACGAAATCGTCTGGCGCACGCAGTCGAATGACGTCTGGGTCTATTTCAAGTTTCCCGGGATACTCATCCTGATCTTTGTCTTCTCGATCGCGCAAGCGCCGCTCATCGTGCGTTACAAGCTCGAGGCCGAGGCCGTTGAGAGCGCGCCGGAGCCGTGAAGCGCGGCGCAAATTAGAGTCTGTATTGCTGAATTCGGGTGGTGCGAAGGCCGGCGAGGCCATGCTGGTCGATGGACATTTGCCAGGACAGGAATTCATCGACGGTGAGCGTGTAGCGGCTGCAGGCTTCCTCCAGCGACAGAAGGCCCCCGCGCACCGCGGCGACGACTTCGGCCTTGCGCCGGATGACCCAGCGCTTCGTCGTCGCGGGCGGCAAATCGGCGATGGTCAAAGGGCTTCCATCGGGCCCAATGACATATTTCGCCCGATGACGATTTGGTTCTGCCATAGTCGAAACTCACGCATCAAACTGATCTCGTAATTCGCAACATAGAGGGCGTGTTTTAAGATTTGCCTAAGCCGACGCCATGGTTTTGCTGAGGAATCCGCGCCGCCGCCCGCAAGAGCAGGTTGCACAAATGGCGCGGACGCTCTTTGAAGCCGGCGTTTCCTGACGTCGGCGCCGTCCCGCGGGAGCCATGGACAATGACGCGGCGCGGGATTGCATCCGCCCGCCCGAACGATGTAAGAAAGAACCTGGAGATATTTGTCGGTTGAAGCGCGCGCGACGCGGCGGCATTGGCGCGAGTGAGCGTTTTCAGACGTGGCGGAAACCGGCTTGCGGCGCATAACGGCAATCGGACCAGATAGTTAGAACGGTTTTCAGGGTTTCGCGCTTCGCGGCGTGGCGAGGCGGGATAATCCCCACCTTGAGGTTTCGCCTTTCGGCGCAGGTTGCTCCGGCGGACGCTGTTTCAATGCTGGATTTCATGAAACGTCCGCCGCAGCTGGCGCGCGCGTCATGAAGTCCTGGAAGACTTGGGAATTCGGGAGGCTCGCCTCGACGGGACCATTGAGTCCGACCCATGCGAGCCGGCGCGCGGAGGCGGATGCGTTCCTGCCGGCTGCGCGAGCGAGTGACGGCGAGCATGACGATGAGCCCAGCGCCGGACGGGAACGAGGGTTCCAATAGTCTCGGCTTTCACAAACCGCCGGCGCAGACGCGAGTCGTCGTCGCCATGTCCGGCGGGGTCGATTCCGCGGTCGTCGCAGCCCTCCTCAAGGAGCAGGGCTATGACGTGATCGCCGTGACCTTGCAGCTTTACGACCATGGCGCGGCGGTCCATCGCAAGGGCTCCTGCTGCGCCGGCCAGGACATTCAGGACGCGAGGCTCGTCGCCGCGCGGCTCGACATCCCCCATTACGTGCTGGATTACGAGGAGCTGTTCCGCAAGAAAGTCATCGATCCTTTCACGCAGAGCTACGTGACCGGGGAAACGCCCATTCCCTGCGTGTCCTGCAACAGCGAAATCAAATTCGCCGATTTGTTTGAAACCGCGCAGGATCTCGGGGCCGACGCGCTGGCGACCGGCCATTATGTGTCGTCGCGGCGCGATGAATTGGGACGCCGGGGCCTCTACCGCGCCGCCGACTCCGCCCGCGATCAAAGCTATTTCCTTTTCGCGACGACCAAGGCGCAGCTCGATCTTTTGCGTTTTCCGCTCGGCGACATGGCGAAGACGGACGTGCGCGCCCTGGCGCGCCGGTTCGGGCTTCTCGTCGCCGACAAGGCCGACAGCCAGGACATTTGCTTCGTGCCGACGGGCAAATATAGCGATCTCATCGAGCGCCTGTCGCCGGGCGCGGCGGCGCCGGGGGAGATCGTCCATGTCGACGGGCGCGTGCTTGGCCGCCATTCCGGGGTCATCCATTATACGATCGGCCAGCGGCGCGGCCTGGGGCTCGGCTCCTCGGCCGCGGCCATCGGCGAGCCGCTCTTCGTCATCCGGCTCGACGCGGCTCGGGCGCGCGTCGTCGTCGGCCCGCGCCAGGCCCTGGCGACGCGCCTCGTCCGCTTGCGGTCGGTCAATTGGATCGGCCCCGGCGCGCCCGAGGACGTCGCGGGCGAGGGCCGCGAGCTTTTCGTGCAGGTGCGCTCGAGCCGGCCCCCGGTTCCCGGCTATCTTTATGTCGGCGATGGCGAGACCCTGGTCGAGTTCGCAAGCGACGAGGATGCGGTGTCGCCTGGCCAGGCTTGCGTATTCTCATGATTCGGACCGCCCGCAAGCGCGGGTGCTGGGCGGCGGATTTCATCAGCTCGACCGAGCCCGCATGCCCCGCCGCGACCAAGATCTCGCATGGCGACCGGCTGGCGGATCGTCCGCGCGAAGCCGACGCGCCCGTGGCGGGCGGCGCCTGAGCCGAAGAAATAGAAACAAAGCCGGAGCGGCCCGACACGGGATAACGCGCCAGCGCCCTCATGGAGAAGAAACGCCCGTGCAAGAGGAAGCCTTATCCGGCCCAATCCCGGCCCAGAATGGCGCATGCGCGCAGCAAAGCGGCGAGGTCGCCGTTCTCGACGCCAGCCATGTCAAATCATCCTATGCGCGCTGGGCGCCTATTTACGATCTCGTGTTCGCCCTCGTCCTTCGGCCCGGGCGAAAAGCCGCCGCCGCCGCAGCCGCGCGTCCCGGCGGCCGCGTTCTCGACGTTGGCGTCGGAACGGGGCTTGAACTGCCGATGTTCGATCGGCGGACGAAACTGGTCGGCATCGACCTGTCCGAGCCAATGCTCCGGCGCGCGCAGCGCCGCGTCGGCGCGAAGGCTCTCGCAAATGTCGAGGGCCTGGCGGCGATGGATGCGACGCGCCTCGCCTTCCCCGACTGCCATTTCGATGCCGTGGTCGCGCCTTATGTCCTCACCGTCGTGCCGGAGCCGGAAGCCAGCCTCGACGAGCTGGTGCGGGTCGTGAAGCCCGGCGGCGAGATCATTCTCGTCAATCACGTCGGGGCCGGGACCGGCCCAATGGCCTGGATCGAAGCCGAACTCGGCAAGCGCAGCGCCGATCTCGGCTGGCGGCCGGAATTTCCGTGGTCGATTCTCGGCGATTGGATCGACGCCAATCCCCAAGTTCGCCTCCTGGAGCGCCGCCGGCTCGCGCCTTTCGGCCTGTTCACCCTGGCGCGGCTGGAGCGGCTTCGCGCGTGACCGGCGGCTGACCCGCGCGCGGCTTTTTGCGATTCGCGCGCGGCCAAAGCGGCGCTCCTTGCGCAATGTCAGCGCATTTGACCAGCCGGCCCGGTCGCGGACGCCGCGCCGCCAGGATCGCTTTGTTGCATCTATGCCGCAGCACGCCAAATACTGCGTTTCCGCATCCTGTTCCCATAAGTTCACAGTTGCTGGCTATATAAGACGCGGTAATTATATAGCGATAATTTTGGATTAAATCACAGCCAAAATTATGAAAATTGCGGACGGCCAACAGTTTAGAGGGGACGCCAGCGACAGGCTGGTTCCGGCTTTTCCTCGACCTGCCCGGCGGCGGCGCAAGATCTCGCAAAGGAACAAAGCCAATGATGCGCAAACTTATCCTGGCCGCCATCGGCGCGGCCGCCGTCGCCGGATCCGCCGTCGCGGCCGATCTCCCCTCTCGCGCCGCGCCGGTTCTCGCCGCGCCTGCGCCGGTCTTCACCTGGACCGGAGCCTATCTCGGCGGCCAGATCGGCTACGCCTGGACCAAGGGCGACAGCGCCATCGATTCAGTCGGGCACAGCGCCGCTGGCGACAGCTTTTACGATACCTATCGGCTGCAATCCAACAGCAGTGGCGTGATCGCCGGCGGCCATATCGGGTATAATTTGCAGATCAGCCAGTGGGTGTTGGGCATTGAGGGCGACCTTGACGGCTCCAGCCTCAGCAAGAGCTCCAATTTCCTGGCCTATAGCAATTATTATCAGGACACGATCAACACAGCCGCCCAATCGAGCCTTGGCGTTCAAAGCTCGATTCGCGGCCGCGTCGGCGTCGCCTTCGACCGCGTCCTCCTTTACGGGACAGGCGGCGTCGCCTTCGGCGGGTCCAACAGCTTTGTCTCGACCAGCTATCCTGGCTGCGTCCGCACCGGCGGCAATAATTGCCTGTTTGGCGTCGGTCCTTTCTTTGGCCACAACAGCTTTTCGAGGACCCTCGTCGGCTGGACCGCCGGCGCCGGCGTCGAATACGCCATCACCAATAATTGGCTGGTTCGGGCGGAATACCGCTTCACCCAATTTGAACACAGCAACAATTACCTGACCAATTCCTATCCGCCCGCCTATGCCGGAGAATATGTCAGCGCCAATTGGCGTCGCAATCTCAACGAGAACCGCGTCCAGGCCGGGCTCAGCTACAAGTTCGACCCCTACCCGGCTACGCCGGTCGTCGCAAAATACTG
The DNA here is from genome assembly GCA_963811015.1 of uncultured Alphaproteobacteria bacterium. Classification (GTDB taxonomy): domain Bacteria; phylum Pseudomonadota; class Alphaproteobacteria; order Rhizobiales; family Beijerinckiaceae; genus Methylocapsa. The sequence continues at coordinate 6,161 of CAWESJ010000253.1, forward strand.
ATCGCCGCCTAAACAGCGCGCCCGCCTAGAGCGCGTTCCGATTGGATGGACTCATCCAATCGATAAGAACTCGCTCAAGATCAATAAGTTGGAGCATGTTCTGATCGAAAAAGTCGATCAACTTTTTCGGAACATGCTCTAGCGGTAAAATCACGACTTAAGGCTCCATGGCCGGCAATCGTTTGGCGGGATTTTCCTGTGCGAATGCTGGTCGCCATGAGCCTTGACCCGGCTATATATTTCTAAGCCATTACGTATTGAACCAAGCAAAACATTGGCTTAAGCTTCAGCCGCTGAATGCGGCGGCAAAGCGATTCACCAGAGGGCAGAGCTTGGCGCCGCTATGACATAGCGCAACTTGGTCAACCGGGGGTTTCAAATGAAGATAGGTGTCTTTGGCGCGACGCTGCTGCTGCTCGCCATGCTTGGGGTCTCGACGCTTGCCGAGGCGGCCGGCCCGACTGTGACCTTTCAAGTCACCGGCAACGTTCAGACCCCAACCACGTTCGACATACGAAAGCTTGAAGCTTTCCCCCCGGTCAACCAAAATGTGACATATTTCGCCTCGGGGGCCGTCGTCAGCCAATCCTTCACCGGCTCCCTGCTTTGGGATGTTCTGCAGTCGGTCGGCATTATTCTGGACCCCACCATAAAGAACGATATCCTGCACCAGATCGTGATCGTGACTGGCAGCGACGGATATGAAACGGTGTTTGGCGGGGGCGAGATGGCGCCGAGCTTTGGCGGCGATCAGATCAT
>CAWESJ010000254.1:0-6484 GCA_963811015.1 uncultured Alphaproteobacteria bacterium
GTGTGCTCGACGGGATTTCATTTAGCATAGGCGAAGGCGAAAAAATCGGCGTTCTGGGCAAAAATGGCGCCGGCAAATCGACTCTGGTCAAAATCATAGGGGGCGTCGAGCAGCCGACCTCTGGCCGGGTCGCGCGCGGTCTCTTCATGTCCTGGCCTGTCGGCTTCGGCGGCGGATTTCGAATGACGATGAGTGGTCTCGACAACATTCGATTTATTGCACGCATTTACGGCGTTTCGATCAAGGAAACGGTTGCCTTCGTCGATGATTTCGCGGAATTAGGGCGGGTGCTCTACCTCCCAGTCGGGACTTATTCGTCAGGAATGCAGGCGAAGCTCGCCTTCGCTTTGACGCTTGCGGTAGATTTCGAATGTTTTCTTATCGACGAAGTGATGGCTGTCGGAGATCAACGGTTTCAGGAAAAGTGCTATGATGCCTTGTTTGTGCGCCGCAAGCATTGCGCGATGATTATGGTGAGTCATTTTGAACACATGATCCGGCAATATTGTAGCAAGGTTCTGGTTCTGAAGGGGGGGCGCGGCCGTGTCTTTGATGATATCGATCTCGCCATCCGCATCTATGCAACGCTGTCGTGAAGCCAAGCGGAGCCAGAACGCTATTGCGCGGCCTACTTTGTTAGGCGCGCGCAAAATCCTCCTGATCGCTGGCGTTATTCTCGCCGCGGCGAGCCTGTTGGCGCAATCGCCGCGGGCGCAGTCCGCACATTTCTTCTCGACCCTGAAGCATGTCCATGTCGTCGGGTTCCAGGGCTGGTTCGCTTGTCCTTCCGATCCAGCCAATGTTGGTTGGGGGCATTGGTTCCGAGGGGGAACGGACCCGCAGCACGCAGACTCGCTTGCGGTTGACGTTTGGCCCGATACAACAGAACTCGCGCCGGACGAAAAATGCCCGACCGCCTTCAAGCTTCGGTCGGGGGAGCCCGCTTATCTTTTTTCGGACCAAAACCCGAAAACGGTCGCCCGGCAGTTCCGTTGGATGCAAGACTTTGACATTGACGGCGTGGCGCTACAGCGCTTCGGATCGGTTCTTGACGGCAACGCCTTGCAGCGCCAGTTCGACACCGTGTTGAGCAATGTGAAGGCCGCGGCCGAATTGCAACGGCGCGGATTTTTCATCATGTATGACGGCATTGACGCAGCCCACGTCGACGCGATCAAAAGCGACTGGCTGCGCCTGACCGAACAGGCGCATGTGACCGACGGCCCGGCGTATATATTCGACCGCGGCAAGCCTGTGGTGGGGCTGTGGGGGCTGGGTTTCGCCAGCCGGAACATAAGCGCCGGCGTGGCGCAAGATCTAATAAATTTCTTCAAGACCGCCAAAGTGCCGGCAACGGTGTTGGGAGGGGTTCCGGCGCACTGGCGGCTGCTCGACGCAGATTCCCGTCCCGAGCCGGAATGGGCGTCGGTCTATCGATCGCTGGACATCATCAGCCCATGGGCCGCCGGACGTTTCGCCGATGACGCCGGCGCCGATAATTTCGCCCAGCAAATTCTCATTCCCGATATCGCCGAGACGAAAAAACTCGGGATCGAATATATGGCCGTCGCGTTTCCTGGCTTTTCCTGGCGCAACGGCGCCGGCCGAGCGACGAATTCTCCGCTAGATATTTTCAGTAGGCGTTGCGGCTCGTTCTATGAGCGCCAGATTGAGAATATCCAGAGAGCGGGCGTGGACTTGCTCTATACCGCGATGTTCGACGAAGCCAACGAAGGAACGGCCATCTTTAAATTGGCCGTTCATCCCGACGACCTACCAGCAGACGTCGCCATGATCCCGCTCGACAAGGATGGCTGTAAGACAGCCGCCGCCGACATGTATCTGCGGCTTGCGGGCGCAGCCAGTCGCGTTATACATGCGCAGCGCTGAAGGGCAGGGCGTCGCCGCGATGAATTTCAGCTGAAAACCATTAGCCGAGAGGGCTTCGATGCAGCAGGAGCCATTGCCCGATTTCGTCGTTCAGGCGCCGCTTCACCATTCGATCGTTTTGCCCGACGGACGCATGATTGAAGGCGGCAAGTCCCTTGCGACCATGCAAGATCAATATTTGCGGACGTTTCAGCCGCTGTCGCTTGACGGCAAATCTGTCGTTGACCTTGGAACATGGACTGGCGCTTTCGCAATCGAGGCTGCGCGGCGAGGAGCAAGTCGAGTTGTCGGCGTGGATTATTTCATGTGGTCCTATCCCAACGTCCGAAAGGTGTTCCAATTCGTTACGCAATCATTCGGCTACGACATCACGGATGTTGAGTGCGATCTCGACGCCTCGCCTCTGAACCTCTCCTCGCTTGGTGAGTTCGATGTTACGCTGTTCCTTGGCGTGTTCTATCATCTCAAGGACCCCATCGCGGCGATTCGCGAAATTTCCAAGATTACGCGCGAGGTCCTGGTTCTAGAGACCTATTGGGCCGCCGATCTCCCTTCGGACCGGCCGCTGATGGCCTTCTACCCAGGCCGCGAACTTGCCAACGACCCGTCAAACTGGTGGGCGCCGAACATTCCATGTGTGGTGGCGCTTCTCAAGACTTTCGGCTTTCGCAAAGTCGTGGTCAGCGATGGCTCGATCCCGAACCGGAAAATGTTTCACGCCTATAAATCGGCAGGCCCTTACAAATTTGCGCTCGGCCCGGCGACCACCGTGAATGATGGCTGGGATATACTCGACCCCGCGGCCCTGCTGCGCGGGAGCGCGGCGGAGCTGACATCGGGATTTGCGGCTTCGCAGAGCGTGACCCATGTCGTCACTGAGCATTGGCTTGATAAGCTGTCCGGCCTTGAGCGCAGGGCGGCGCTTGGAAATATTCATGCTCTTCTGAGTCCGGGCGGCAGATGCCGGATCGCGGTTCCAGATCCGCGCGCCCCGGACATTGCTGCGAGGCTGGCCGCGGGCGGCGCGCCCGGCCTGTCCTTCGAGGCGCTCTCGAACGAATTGCATTCATGCGGCTTCGTCATTGAACCGCTGGAGTGGATCGACGAGGCGGGGCGCTTTCAACAACGGCCGTGGAGCTGCGCCGACGGATTTATCGCAAGGTCGGCCGACCATGATTTAAGAAACAGCGGAGGCAAGCTGCGTTGCACATCTATCGTGCTCGACGCCGTCCGACGCGCCGGCTGATCGCGTTCCGCGCGGCTAATGTGGCCTGTTGCATTTCGATCTGACGGGCGCGCTACGCGGGATCGCTGACATTGTCGCGTCGCTCGGCGAAAACGGTCACGGAGTGAAATCCGGGACCTGGCCAATTGTCGCGCTGAAGATCCAGAATGCGGAATCCGTTTTCGTCGAGTAGGCGGAAAAGATGGACCTGCGGCAGGACATGCATCTCCATCCCGCCTTCGCCATTCTCGACCTTCGCGAGATATTCGTCGATCGAGAAACGGTAATTGTGCTGGGCGACCGGCGTCTGAAAATATACGCAGCCGCCAACGCGCACCTTGCTCAATATGAGTTGCAGCATCCGGTAAATCAGCGGCGGCGGGTTATGCTGCAGGACGATGATTGAGTAGAAGGCGTCGAATGGCTCTAGCCTTTCGAGGGTCTCCAGTGATTTTATCTGCAGGAAAGCGACGTTCCGCGCCCCCTTGCTGCTCAAATATTCGCTCGCGATTTGTAGATGCGGGTAAGAGATGTCCGCAGCGACGACATGCTTGAAGCGACGAGCGAGAAAGGACGTCACACGTCCGACCCCGCAGCCAAGTTCGAAACAGGTCCAGTTGGCTGGAAGGTCCTTGGCGGCGCGCGCCGCAGCCTTCTCCAAAATCTGGACGCTGCTCTCGCCCGTGTCATAAAAGCCCCCGACATTGGCGTCGATGTTGTCAGGCAGAAATTTAGGATTTGTCAGCACTGACCAATGGGGCTGTTCGCGTCCGAGGGTTTCCCAGGCCGCCTGCACATGGCTGACGAGCCGATCGAAGTGCTCGTCGGAGATTTCGACGTCAACGAAGCTGGGGGGCGAGGTGATGAAGTCTGTTGAACCATCGATGAATGCGTCAGGCTTAATTTTGGTTTTGAACTCGGTGGATTGAAGAAAAAGATCGCGCAGATTCGCCCATGTCGGCGCCTGCTGAAAATGATCGATTGTCGCCTCGCTTTCAGGCTCGCGTCCGAGCAGGAGGCGGAAGGCGTAGATAACTTCATTGCGACTGACCATTTTCTATCCATACCGCGTTCGAGCGCTGCAAGGTCGCGTTTATCATTTCTGGGTGTTATTTAATAAAGTCGATAACAATCGAGACCGGCTTTCCATTTGCCCGCATATCGCGCGGCGGCGCGCGCACAACAGGCATGATGGTCTGGTCAAAATCATTGCGCACATGGTTCCTTGCATCGATCCAGGCATGATGGATCAGGATCGACGAGGATTTTCGTATTTGCGATGCGATAATCAGATGTAGTATCTTTGCGTAGGTTGGGAACCAAAGGTGGGAGTTTCCGCCTGGATCGAAGGCGACTTCGAGGCCGCCATTCATGTTAGCGCTAACGCTTCCGCCCATGGCCGCGTCGCAAAGAATGTCTCCGTCGCAGTCGTAAAGGGACCGACTCCTCAAAAGAGGGGAGTTATAGTCCGGCACGCTCAATCTGAAAATTCCGCCGCTCCGCAGGCATCTGTAGACCTCATCAAGGATTGAAGGCAATTTGTCGTAGGCGATGTGCTCAAATACATCCTGGGATTGAAAGCCCGCGACGGCGGCATCCAAAAACGGGAGGGGAGCCGTAAGGTCGTGTGCAATCTCTTTTTCATTCAGCTTTTTCAAACTCAGGCCAACAAACAGACCTGATTTGAACTGTTCTTCGTGCGGAGAAAGATTTCCAAAATAGAGATATTTGTCTACAAGCGCCTGGTCGTTCATACTGTCCTTTTTGGCTGCTTCTTTGGCCTGCTGGCGCCAAAATATTTGTTCGCGCTCCACTATGCTCATAAGTTCGGTCTGGTCCGGAAATTCGAACTTAAGCGGAGGCCCCTCGAAGAGCTCGGTCTTGTCGTATCCGTGCTTGTTGTAGAAATCCTCGTTGAAGTGGGTGCCATCCTTGCCGACATAGTGGCCAAAGCAGGGAAAGCACATGAGGCTGGTCGTGCCAAGGGCGAGGCTCGCCACGTTCTTGGCCGCATCCTGGGATGAGCCGTTCAAAGAGAACCCCAGGGAAGTGAGATAAGTCCCGATCCGAGCGTGGTCCCGGCGCGCATATTCATTCTCTCGCACGATCGACAGATAACCATCGATGATGTCCCGCTGCCGCAGCCACTGGCGCCGCGTGAGGGCGAAGCCCCAATTATGCGCCATGCGCACGATCTTCCCCGGAGAAGCGCGCTGCTTTTCCAAAGGCGCCCTGTGGTCTCCGTACGCCGCGACATACCCCACCAATGGTTCGGCCAAGGCGAAATTCGCGAGCTGTAGCAGCGCGTCGAGATAATGCGGCGAGAGAAGGAGATCGTCTTCGAAAAACAGGCCGCACTCGGCCGTAAGCTCTTCAAAAATCAAGCGCTCGGCGCGATCGAAATTGAGAGCCACGCCAAGGTTGACGGTTGACTGATGAACCTGCCCCTGCGGAAAAATCTCCAGAAAGCGTTGGACGCACGCGTTCTGTAGAGAATTATCCACAGGGGTTTGCGCGAAGCGGCTTTGAGCGCCATCCTGGAACAGTAAGACGCGCGAACCGTCGACGCCGATGGTTTGGTTTTTCAGAGATTTGAGAATTGTCGTCAAAAGGTCCGGCCTATTGAACGACATCACGGCAATGGGAAACGGACAAATGTTCATAGTCTGAAATCCGCGCCCATCGCATTGTCTGAAGGAATGATCAGGGCGACCTATGAGCGCGCGCGTCTGAAATAGCATGCGCCCTCACACCGGCCACGCGTTCGACCTTACCCGGATTGCCCCGGTGCTCCAGTTTATAACACCGGGTTGCCTTTTTAGGTCTGGTGGAAATAAGCCTTTCCCTTACCTCAGTCTTTGTGGGTGTTTGCCTCATATGCAATAGTCTAGCGAACCATGACCGCTCTACGGGCACCCTGTCTACGAAAGTGCGACCGGGTTGAGGCGGTTCTTACATCGTTCCGCACACTATACACCATCCATGTATCAAGCTTTTCGGAGTACCAACCAGGTACTATCCTGTCGCTTGCCTACTTACTGGCTCGCTTTCTTTTCTTTCGAGACATGGTGAGTGCATGAGCAGGGTTTGCGGCTATAGGAATACGACCACTGGCAGACCGTGCACTCAGGTGGTCGAGGACTTCCACGATCACTGTGAGGCTGGGCACCCGTGTTTGCCCCCGAGGGCCTTCCGTGAGCGCACAGAGGCCGTAAGTCGTGGTCTCGCGGCATCCGTCCCCGTATTAGAACAAAGGCCCTAGGTGGCTCCTCCGCTAAGACCACGGCTGTGTTTCTTGGCGGTGTCTCTCGCACCATAACACCGCCAACTCATGTTTGGAGCGTCAATCTCCGGGGCAAGGCCGGGGAG
>CAWESJ010000255.1:0-3239 GCA_963811015.1 uncultured Alphaproteobacteria bacterium
CCGGGGGCCGGCGGCGGCGGCGGCGGACGCGCGATCGAACGCGCGCTCACCCTGCCGATCCTGCCCAAAACCGGCCTGATCGGGGTCAAGAAGACGTTCGCCAATCTCAGCGAAGGGGCGGCCGCGACCTTCGACGTCATCGCGGTCGATTCGAGCGGCGCCCGCGTCGCGCGCAAAGGCGTCGCCTGGTCCTTGTATCGAATCAGCAACGACTACCAATGGTATCGTTCGGACGGAAGATGGGGCTTCGAACGCGTAAAATCGTCGCGGCGCGTCGCCGATGGGACGATCGATCTCGGCGTCGTCGCCCCAGGCAAGATTTCCGCGCTCGTCGGCCTTGGCCAATATCGCCTCGATCTCGCCAGCGACAATGGCGCGGACGCCCCGACCAGCCTCAGCTTCGAGAGCGGCTGGTCGGGCGAGGCGAGCGCGCAGACGCCGGATCTTCTCGACGTCTCGATCGACAAGACGAATTACAAGCCGGGCGAGGACCTGCGCCTGCGGATCGCCTCGCGCTTCGCGGGCGAGGCGACGATCGCGATCGTCAGCGACTCCCTGCACGATTTGAAAACCTTCGCGATCGGGCAAGGCGACACAGTGAAGACCATCCCGGTCTCGGCCGACTGGGGCGCCGGCGCCTATGTGGTCGCGCTCGCCCATCGCCCGCTCGACGAGGCGGCCAATCGCATGCCCGGACGCGCCATCGGCCTCGCCTGGTTTTCGATCGACGCGGAGGCCCGCAAGATCGACGTCAAGCTCGATGCGCCGGCGAAGGCGCGTCCGCGCGGGCCCTTGACCATCCCGATCTCGATCAAGGGCCTTGGCCCCGGCGAGGAGGCGAGTTTCACTCTCGCGGCGGTCGATGTCGGCATCCTCAACCTCACCCATTACGAGGCGCCCGACGCCCGCGAATATTTCTTCGGCCAGCGCCAGCTCGGAGCCGAGATCCGCGATCTCTACGGCCTGCTGATCGACGGCATGCAGGGAACGCGCGGCGCGATCCGCTCCGGCGGCGACGCCGGCGCGGATCTTGGCTCCGAGCGTCCGACGCAGGAGCCGCTCGCGCGTTATTCCGGGGTCGTCAAAGCAGGCCCGGACGGTCGGGCGCAGGTGACTTTCGACCTGCCCGCCTTCAACGGGACCCTGCGCCTCATGGCGACGGCCTGGACCAAGACCAAGCTCGGCGGCGCGAGCGCCGATGTCGTCATCCGCGACCCTGTCGTCGCGCAGGCCACCGCGCCGCGCTTTCTCTCGCTCGGCGACAAATCGCAAATCAATGTCCAGATCGACAATGTCGAAGGGCGGCCGGGCGAGTATTTTCTCGATCGTTGACTTGCGCGGCGGCGTGTCGGCGCCGCCGAGGCCTCCCGCCGCAAGTTCAAGCTCGAAGCCGGCTCGCGCAAATCGGTGACGATCCCGATCGCCGCCGTCGGGCTCGGCCGCGCCGAGATCGATCTCAAGCTCTCCGGCCCGGGCTTCAATGGGCCGCAGAGCCTCGCGTTCGACATTTCGCCGGGAACGCCTGAGCTTTACCGCCGCACCGTCCGCGCGCTCGCGCCCGCGACGAGCCTCACCATATCGAATGATCTCGTCGCCGATTTCATTCCGGGAACCGGCGCGGTCTCGGTCGCGGTCTCCTCGCTCGCCGGGATCGACGTCCCCGCCCTCCTCCAGGCGCTCGACCGCTATCCCTATGGCTGCACCGAGCAGCTCGTCAGCCGCGCCCTGCCGCTTCTTTATGTGAACAAGCTCGCCAAAGCCGAGGCGCTCGGGATCGACCCAGACGTCGACGGGCGCATTCGCGACGCGATCGAGCGCGTGCTCTCGCGCCAGGATTCGAGCGGCGCCTTCGGCCTGTGGTCTGCCGATGGCGCGAACGACATGTGGCTGCATGCTTTCGTCACCGATTTTCTCACTCGCGCGCGGGAAAACAATTTCAGCGTGCCGCAAAAGAGGTTCGACGCCGCCATCGAGAGGCTGCGCAATCTCGTCGCCAACGCGACCGACATCGACTCCGGCCAAGGCGCGGCGATCGCCTATGGCGCCTATGTCCTCGCCCGCAACGGCCGCCCGGTGATGGGCGATCTGCGCTATCTCGCCGACACGAAAATCGATCAGCTGGAGAGCCCGCTGGCCCGCGCCCAGCTCGCGGCGGCCCTTGCGCTGCTCGGCGATCGCGGCCGCGCTTCGACTGTCTTCGCGAAGGCGACCGAACGTCTGAGCGCGCTCGGCAACCCGCTTTATTCGCGCGCCGATTACGGCTCGCGCCTGCGCGACGGCGCGGGCCTGCTCGCGCTCGCGGTCGAGACCTCCATGCCCGCGGCGGAAATTTTCCGCGCCTCGAAAATCGTCGAGGACGCCCGCGCCAAGACGGCGATCGCGAATACGCAGGAAAACGCCTTCATGGCGCTCGCCGCCGAAGCGCTCGCCAATGAGGCGGAGAGCGCGGAGCTCACAATCGACGGCGCCCCGCACAAAGGCGACTTTTACAAAAGCTGGCGCGCCGAGGCGCTTGATCGCGGCGCGGTCGCGATCGCCAACGCCGGGCGGACGCCCGCCCGCATAACGGTGACGACCTCCGGCCATCCCCAAGCGCCGGAACCCGCGGCGCAGCAGGGCTATCAGATCGAGCGCGCCTATTACACTTTGGCGGGCGATAAGGTCGATTTGGCCGCGATCAAGCAGAACGAGCGCTTCGTCGTCGCCCTGACGGTCACCGAATATGAAGCCGCCTTCGCAAGGCTTCTCCTCGTCGATCCCTTGCCGGCGGGGTTCGAGATCGACAATCCGGACCTGTTCGAGGGCGGATCGACCGAGGCGCTCGCCTGGCTCAAGAAGAGCGTCGCGCCGGCGCATGCCGAATATCGCGACGACCGTTTCATCGCCGCCTTCAACCGCGACGGCCATGAGAAAGCGACATTCAGCCTCGCCTATATCGTGCGCGCCGTGACGCCCGGCCATTATGTCCTGCCGCCCGCCTCGATCGAGGATATGTACCGCCCCGAGCGGTTCGGGCGCACCGCCTTCGGCGCCATTGATATTTTGGCGCCCAAATGAGACCGCTCAAGTGAAACGGGACCGACGTTTCGCGCTCCTGGCGTTGGCGCTGGCGATCCTCGGCCTCGTTATTCCCGGCGCCTGGCTTGGCTATGTCCGATCGCTCGGGGTCCTCGATCTCGCCGCCGCGAATCAGGGCTCGGCCGTCGTCACCGATCGCGAAGGCCGGCTGCTGCGGGCGT
>CAWESJ010000256.1:0-7579 GCA_963811015.1 uncultured Alphaproteobacteria bacterium
CCCGGATCTCGACCTATGTGATCCTCGGCCAACGCGGGTCGCGCTGCTGCGTCCTCAACGGCGCCGCCGCGCGGACGTGCCAGCCCGGCGACGAGCTTATCATTTGCAGCTCGATCTATGTCGAAAGCGCCAGCATAGCGGATCTCAGCCCCGCCGTTCTCACCTTCGATTCCGCCAATAATATCATCGAGCGGCTGCGCTATAGCGTTCGCCAGGATGAATCCGGGCGCTATCAATTCGCCATCCTCGACGAGGCGGGGTCAAACCTGCCCATCCCCCTCGCCGCGCGCGCGGGGTCAAAGCGCGCCTAGAGCCGGATGCCGAAAAGCGGCGACCCATTTTTCGTCGTCCCGCCCTGATCCTTCCCCGAGAGACGGATGGCGTCGTCATCCGCAGCCGCCGCCCGGCGCGCCGATGGCCGCCAAGGCCGAGCCGCGTTCTCGCTTTAAATTCAGATTGATCGGAACGCGCGGCCGGGGCCGGAGTTTTGCCGCTCAAATGGAGGACAATCATGGATATTGGAAAGCTTTCGGCATTAGCCGGCGCCGCTTTGCTCGCGGTTTCGACAACGGCTTCCGCGGGTCCGATGAGCGTCGCGAGCGCGGGCGCGGTCGCGCCGGCGGAAACCCTGGTCCAGCCGGTCTATTACCGGCATTGGACCTATCATCATGGGCAGTTTCATCGCCGCTATGTCCATCATTGGGGCCATCACTACGTCCATAATTGGCGCCATCGCTATGTCCATCATTGGCGCGGACATCGCTATTATGGCTGGAACCCGGGCGCGGTGATCGCCGGAACCGCCCTCGGCTTGCTCTCGGTTCCCCTGTGGGCGGCGGATTACGGCTGGTGCAATTCCTATTTGGATGGGACGTGCTACGGCGGCTACGGCTGGCCCTATAACTACGGCTATTATAGCGGCCCCTATTATCGGCATTATGGCTATTGGGGCGGGCATCGCCATTATGGCTACTGGGGCGGCGGGCATCGCCGATTTGCCGGCTACGGCGGCGGCCTCCGGGTGGGGCGCAGCGTCGGCTTCGGCGGAGGCTTCCATGGAGGCGGCTTCCATGGAGGCGGCTTCCATGGCGGAGGTTTCCATGGCGGAGGCCGCCGCTGACGCATGACGCGGCTGCGTCCGCGAAGGCGTCAGGCGCCGCCAGCCTCTGTCTCGAGCAAGGCGCCGCCGGCCTCTGTCTTGAGCCAGGCGGCGCCGCAAGCCTTGGAGAGCTCGCGCACGCGCAAGATATAGCTTTGCCGCTCGGTCACGGAAATCACGCCCCGCGCGTCAAGCAAATTGAATATATGCGAGCATTTGAGGCATTGGTCGTAAGCGGGCAGGACCATGAGATGGCGCCCGCCCTTGTCGCCTTGCGCAAGCAGCGCCCTGCATTCCGCTTCGGCGTCCTTGAAATGCTGGAACAAGGCCTCGACATTGGCGGCCTCGAAATTATAGCGCGAATATTCCTCCTCGGCCTGTCTGAAGACGTCGCCATAGGATATTTTCTCCGCGCCGTCGCGGCCGTTGAAATTGAGGTCATAAATGCTTTCGACCCCTTGCACATACATGGCGAGACGCTCGAGGCCATAGGTTAGTTCGCCCGAGACGGGCGCGCATTCGACGCCGGCGACCTGCTGGAAATAGGTGAATTGCGACACTTCCATGCCGTCGCACCAGCATTCCCATCCAAGCCCCCAGGCGCCCAGGGTCGGGCTCTCCCAATCATCCTCGACGAAGCGGACGTCATGCAGCCGCAGGTCGATCCCGATCGCTTCCAGCGAGGCCAGATAGAGCGCCTGCAAATCCGGCGGCGACGGCTTCACGATCACTTGGAATTGATAATAATGTTGCAGCCGGTTGGGATTTTCGCCGTAGCGGCCGTCCTTGGGCCTGCGCGAGGCCTGAACATAGGCGGCGCGCCACGGGCGCGGCCCAAGCGCGCGCAAGGCGGTCGCCGGATGAAACGTGCCGGCGCCGACCTCGAGGTCATAGGGCTGAAGAATGACGCAGCCCTGCCCGGCCCAAAATCTCTGAAGGGTCAAGATCAGGCCCTGGAAGGAGCGCGCCGGGTCGAGCGCGCCCGCGGCCTGGTCGATTGCATCCGGCGCGATGTCATTCATAGGCGTTGCGCAATCCTGGTTCGCCAGCCCGGCGGAGGTCGTCGGAGCTTGCTTTAAGACCATAGCTCCCTCTTCGGCGGCGCGTGAAAAGCGCCGGGCCAGCCGGCCGAGGAAAGGTCAGCTACATCATGCCGGGGGATTTTTCTACCCCGATCAGCCCAACGCATGGCTTCAAAACGCGCCGGCGGCAAGCGTCTGGGCCTCCGAGCGGCGGCCCGAACCCCTAGCCCCGGTTCAAAAACAATTCAACTTGTTGAGCGCTCTCGCCAATTTGGCGTTGCGCTCCATTTCATTTGGATGCACGTTTCCAAAGTAGTTTTTCATTGCCCCGGAGGAGGGAAAAATGAAATTTGCGCGACTATTGGTACTCGCGGCCTGCGCCCTTTACGGCGCGATTATCGGCGCCGCCAACCCGGCGCAAGCAGCGCCAACGGGCCTGTCGCTCGCCGCGCCCGCCGTGCGGTCGTTGGAACAACCCGCCGTTGAAGCTTTCCACGTCGAAAAAACCTATTGGTATTACCGCCGGTGGCATTATTGGCATCCACATTATTATCATTGGCATCGCTGGCATTACTATCATCCCTATCGTTGGCATAGATGGCACCGCTGGCATAGGTGGCATCGTTGGCATCGGTATTATTGGTGAGCCTTGACCAATCGGGCCCGCGCTGAAATCGCGACCCCGGCGAAGGATCGGCCGAAAAGACCGATCCTTTTTTCAGCAATCCGCGCGCGACTTTCGCAAGTTTTTTCCTTCGGGCGGCTTGACCGGGAGGAAGACGCGGCTCACCCTTCAACGCTGCTTGCTGGCGACGCTGCAATTCCCGCCTGGCGCGACGACGCCTTAACTTGCGCTCCAGGATATCGCGGGCCAGAATATATCGGTCCAGGCGCCGCAACCTTTCGGCGAGCAGCCCCGGGTTGTCCCGCAACCCTCATTCCACGAAGGTCCATGGAGAAGCAGATGCGTGTAGCAAAACAACTCGGGTTCATCTCCGGCGCGGTCCTGTTCGCCGCCCTCGGTCTGTCCGGCGTCGGGCAGGCGGCGCCTTTGTCCAACGCCGCGGCTGGCCTTTCCGAGCTCCAGGCGTCCGCCAACATTGATGCGCGGATGGAAAAAGCCCACTACACCGGCCATCCTCACCACCATCATTATCATCATCATATGCATCATCACCATCATCACCGCGCCGCGAAATAGGCTTGCAGCCATCGCTTTGGGGGCGCCGCCGGCATGATAGGCGGCGACGCCTCCGATCGGCGCGGCGCGGCCTGGGTCACCAGTCGATCGTCGCCGCGCCGCGGTGAATGGCATCGGCGGCTTCCGTGAACCCCTGCTCGCCATGAAGAACGAGCGCCGGCGCAATGGCTGGCGGGGCGCGGCTGCCTTTTCTCGCGCGCACAAGCATGCGGATGGCGGCTTTCTTCGCATGCGCATGGACCGGCAAAATCGTGATCGCGCCGGCGCGCCCGGTCAAAGCTTCGAAAACCGCCTGCAGGGCGTCGGGCCGATGAATCAAGATGAATGATCCGCCGGGCTCGACCAGAGCCAGCGCCGCCGCGAGCCAGGCGACCAGCGCCCCTGCGCCGCCCGCCGGCATGGCGTGGGCGTGGCGCTTGGCCGGATCGGGAGAAAGCCGCGCCCGGGCGGGATCGAAAAAGGGCGGGTTGGTGATGACGAGGCGCGCGCGCTCGTCGATCAGGCCCGCGCCGCGCCTCCCCTGCGGCGACAGGAGATCGGCTTCGAAGACGAGGCCGCGATCCGAAAGCCCATTGAGGACGATATTTTCACGCGCCAGGGCGGCCGCGTCCGGATCATTCTCGATGAGGCCGACCCGCGCATGGGGACGCGTCGCCGCGAGCGCCAGCCCCGCCGCGCCGACCCCGGCGCCGACATCGAGGGCGAAGCCGGAAAAATCGATCGGCGCCGCGGCCGCGAGCAGAATGGCGTCGGTTCCCGCGCGATGCCCGCCACCGCGCTGACGCAGCCGAAGGCGGCCGCCGAGAAAAGCGTCGGGCTCGTCCAACGGCCCGCTGCGGCCTTCCGTCTCAGCCATCGGGCAATTCCTTGCCGAGGCCGGCCTCCGCCAAAGCGGCGCGCGCGCGCCCCGCATTGGCGGCGTCGACAAGCACCCGGCGGGGCAGGAAGCCGAGCGAACCTTCCGCCGCGCTCATATGCTGATCGGCGACGAAGATGACAATTCCAACTTCGAAGAGGATTGCGTCGATCCGCGAAATCAGCACAAGGTCGTTGGTGCGAAGAAGTTCGATCAAGCCGCCTTCCAAGGGCGGCCCTGACGCCTCGCGCGGCAAAAGAAACCGCCGGCAGGACCGCCAAATCGCTTCCGCGAGTTGCGAAGGGCGAAGCAGGGCCTTAATAAGTGCGCGCCGGCATTCGGAGATTTCCATCTTGGGCGTTGTCATCCCTTTAGAAGAAAAGACGCAAGAGCCAGGCATCGAAGGGCTGCTCGCCCTCGTCGCCGCGGACATGGAGCGCGTCAACCAAACGATTCTATCGCGCGACCGGCTCCGACGTGTCGATGATACCCGAAGTCGCCAATCACCTCATATCGTCGGGCGGCAAGCGGCTGCGGCCGATGCTGACGCTTGGCGACCGCGGGACTCTGCGGCTATCCCGGCGACGGCCATATCAAGCTCGCCGCCGCGGTCGAGTTCATGCACACCGCGACGCTACTGCACGACGATGTCGTCGACGAGAGCGACATGCGCCGCGGCCGGCTCGCCGCCCGGATGCTGTGGGGCAATGAGGCCAGCGTGCTGGTCGGCGATTTCCTGCTCGGCCAGGCCTTCAAGATGATGGTCGAGGTCGGCTCGCTCGCCTGCGCTCGACGTCCTCTCCTCGGCGGCGGCCGTCATCGCCGAGGGCGAGGTCATGCAGCTCTCCGCCGCGAAGGACACCGAAACGACGCGAAGACGACTATCTCGCCGTGATCCGCGCCAAGACCGCCGCCTTGTTCGGGGCCGCGTCCGAGGTCGGAGCGCTGCTCGGCGGAGACCCAAGCCCGAGGTCGCGGCCTGCCGCGGCTACGGACTGAACCTCGGAATCGCTTTTCAGCTCATTGACGACGCGCTCGACTATGGCGGCACCTCGGCCAAGCTCGGCAAGAATGTCGGCGATGATTTCCGCGAGGGCAAGATCACCCTGCCCGTCGTTCTCTCGTTCCGGCGCGGGACGCAGAGCCAGCGCGAGTTCTGGCGCCGCACATTGGAGAAGGGCGAAATCGCCGAGGGCGACCTCGAAACCGCGATCGCCATGATGCACAAGCATCGCTCGCTCGAGGATACGATCGAGCGCGCCCGCCATTATGGCGCCATGGCCCGGGACGCCTTGGAGCTTTTCCCGGCCTCGCCGTGGAAATACGCCTTGACCGACGTCGTCGATTTTTGCGTCAACCGCGCCTATTAGGACGCTCTCTTTCTGATCAGAGCCGCCGCTTGTCATGCCTGTGCCATTTTGGCGCGGACGCGCGCCCAGGCGCAGTAACCTGTTCTCAAGCTTACGCGCCAATACCATTCAGCTGGGCGGCGGCCGCATCGGCCGTCCGGGACAAGGCTTTCGCGAAATCGGCCTTGAGCCCCAGCGTGAGACGAGCATGCGTGGTTCGCGGATGGGTTGGGCGGCAAGCGCGGTCGCGCCGTGGTGGCTCGGCGTCGCGCTCGCCGTGTCGATCACGGCGGACGCCGGACAGGAGGCCTCGATCGGCGCTTCATTCGCGCCTCTGCCGCTGCGCGCCGCGGCGGCCCCTGCGGTGCTGATTTCGGCGCAAACCGCCATATTCAATGGCGATTTCGGCCGGCTCGCGGGCGAAGCCGGACTGGCCTGGCAAGAGGCCCGCCTCGCGCTCGGAGACGCCGAAGAGTTCCAAGCGCCTGCCCGACGAAATCGAGCCGCGCGCCGATCTGAAACGAAACGCGCGGAGCTTTCCGACCGTCGACCGCAGCCGCAAGGGTGATCCATTCGTCGGTTTGCGGCCGACTTTCGACAGCCGGCTGCGACAATCCGGCGGGCTCGCCGCGCTGCGCGCGCATGATCTCATCTTCAATCACGACGAAGCCTCGCCGACCGGCAGCTTCGCCATCCTGGACGAGGATGATGCCGCGGACCCGGAGGCTGCGGCCGCGTTCGAGCCTTGGCCGGATGGCGAAAGCCCGACCACGCTCCATTCCGGGGCCGACGCGTCGCCGCGACAGGACGGCGCGACCATGACGATGCGGCCGGCGGCGATCAACGAACGGCTCATGCAGGGCGCGACGCCGGCGGTCCGCCGCGCGATCGCGCTGGGATCGACGACGCCAGCGCCGGCGGATTCGACCCCGATCGAGGTGGTTGCGGTCGCGGGCGCTCCAAAGGCGCCGGCGCCTGGCCCGGGCCTTTTTTCGCAAGGCGGCGCGCGGCCCAATTTCGCCGCTCTCATCGACCAGGATCAGGACAAGGCCGCCCGGGAAAGGCGCTGCCTCGCCGAAGCCATCTATTTCGAAGCCCGCAGCGAGCCCGAGGAAGGTCAGGCCGCCGTCGCGCAAGTGGTCTTGAACCGCGTCTCGAGCGGGCTTTATCCGCCGACGATCTGCGGCGTCGTCTATCAAAATCGCCAGCGTTACAACGCCTGCCAATTCTCTTTCGCCTGCGAGGGGAAATCGCTCCGCGTCACCGAACCCGAATTATGGCGCGCCGCGGTCAGGATCGCCGAGGAGGTCACAGCGGGAAAAACCTATGTTTCCGACGTCGGGGGCGCGACCCATTACCACGCCAATTACGTCCGCCCGCGCTGGGCCAAAAGACTTGAAAAAATGGACGTGATCGGACGTCATATCTTTTATAAGCTGCGCCCCGGCCAGACGTGAGGCGCGCCGGGGCGCCATGAAGCTCAAGGCTGAATTCGCAAGCCGCGTCAAAACCACGATGAAGGTAAAAGAAATTCGGCGTTGCCTGCATTCTGCTCTTACCATCGGAGCAGAATTTGTTTTTTGATTTTGTGGGGATGGGTCTAAAATCAGCGTGATCTAAAGCATGTTCCGAACAAATGGTCCGATCGACGACTTGCCCGATCGACCTAAAACGGCCATCTTCGGAGACGAGAAGTTTCGCAACTGGCGTCCCCCTTGCGAGCGGGGGGCTAGGCCATGCATAGAAAGCAATCTCATGTCGCCCCAGTTCAGGTTATCCGGCAAGGATCAAGGCCGCCGATGGCGCCGCGCCGCCTTGCGCGGACTGGCGCTAGCCGGCGTCGCGGCCTTTCTTCTTCCTGCGGCGCTAGCGGGCGCCCAAGCGCGGGCGCGCGAGAATTTGGCTGTCGCCGCGCCGTTCGAGGTTGGCGAAAGCCCGGCGGGGAATTATCTCGCCGCCCTTGTCGCCGGGGCCGAGCGCGACACCATGGCGGCCTCGACCTTTTTTCGCGAGGCGCTGCGGTTCGATCCGCATAATCCGCGCCTGATCGAG